>JAOZSS010000117.1:0-3275 GCA_029939545.1 Kiritimatiellia bacterium
CCAACAGCCTCGTGTCCACTCAGCAATCGCCGTTGAGTCTCCACACCAGCCATCGTCACCACATGCCCCGGCGAGGACGGCCCCAGACGCCCTCTCCAGCAGACTTTCCGCCACGTCCGATCCCTCTTGTCAGCTCACCTAAGTGACCGATAGTATAGCGGGCCTCGAAACGATTCAACGCAAATGCAATAGAAGCCCCAGACCTATCGAGGAGTAGACAACGTACTGCCCACTAAACCGGGCTTTCCCCGTCCGTCGCGGCTACGCACAGCCGGAGCCCCTGCGCGTGTGTACGGAAGCGATTGAAGACGATGTCGACATCCAGCCCGACCTGGCCGCCCTGCCTATCCTGACGTTGCGGTACAAGTTCTGAGGCTGACTGGTCCACCACCGGGCTTGCCCCGGTGGCGACGTGATCGGGCAGAGAAAGCGGCGTCAACCCGCCGCACTCCAAAGGAGCTCACTTCACCACCACCAACACCACCAACAGCGCCACCACGATCGCGATCAAGACGTACAGCAGGTGCCGCGTGGGTGTACCTTCGGCATCGGCGGGGAAACTCGGCGCCTTCGTGAATTGGCGGCGCTGCTCACGGGTCGGGCGCATCCGCGCGTTGATCGCCCAGCCGCATCCCTCCAGCAGCGCACTCAGATCCTGACGGCGCAGCTTCAACATCGCGATCAGCGAGACGGGCACCATCACCACAAGTGCCGCGCCCAGCACACCAAGAAGCACCTGGCCACGCGAGAGCGATGTCAGCGTTTTCGTGATGAAGGCAAACGCCGACCCGATCGCCGCCACCGAAACGCTCAGCCCCATCAACATGCCGGCCGAACCAAACTGCCCTTTCGTCGGCGCTGCGGCGGACTGAGGCGCCCCTGCCGGCGGTGCTTTGAAGATACCGTCGGCCTGCTTCTGCAATGTCTTCTCAGATTGAGTCGATATCGACTCAATCTTGCCGATAAGAAACGCCCACAACCGCGTGAATGGCGCACAGAGCGCTTCACGCACGCTAATCGGGTTCGCGATGATATGCGTCACCTTGGCGTTATGCTCATTCCCTTCCGTGTCAAAGAAGACACCCCGCTTACCCACCTTTAGGTTCCCTTTCGAACCCGCCATTGCCGGCACCGCCACGGTATAGGGTTCAGCGCCCGCGAGTCCCTCCACTTTCAGGTAGAGCGTGAAGATGTTGCTCTCCTTCGCCATCTTCTGGTGTTCGGCCACATTGTCCACGAGAAACGCCAGGTTGAACCAGCGGCCGTCGAGCACGGCCGACCCCATCTCGAACAGGGCACGGTCCGACACGTCGTAGAGGTCACTGAAACTGACGAAATTGTTCGCCAGCCGCAGCAGGTGGCCGCGGTAGAGCAGTAAGCGCTCCAGCATCAGCACACCGGCTCGCACCTCGGAGATACGGCGATCCTCTTCGATCAACTTGCGCACCCGATCCGCCACCCCACCGTCACGGTAGCCCGCCAGCCGCTCAGGTGAGAGTTTCTCGACACTGGCACCCTGCTTGGAGCGAATGTAATCGCCATACGGCTTCAACGCATCACCCACGGCGGACCATGAGGCCTCGCCTAGATCGTCCGGACACAGGTCCAGCACGCGCGGCAACACCTCGTTGCGCAGGTTCTCGATTCTGTCCGCATAGAAGGGATTCACCTCGTCGCTCGCGAGCGGCAAGCGACCTTCTGTATTGATCTTGGCCACTGGACGCGTACACAGCCACTCATCCATCCCGGCCTGGTCCATCGCGCCAACATCACCGAGTGTGGCGGTCTCAAAATGGTCACCCGTCCTGGCGTCGTACCGCAGCACGCGACAGGCATGGAAGAATGCATTGACCTCCGATTCCACTGCGGCGTAGTGCTCGTAGATCTCCGGTGTCTCGCCACCAAAGGGAACCAGGCTGTCTGCGTTGATTCCGCTGCCCGCTTCGCGCCACTCCAACAGGCCACGCACGGCCGCCATGAACGCGTCGAGCTGCGGTTCATCAATGCCGGGCGCGCCACTGGCATCTTCAGTCGATCCGGTACAGTCGAGTACATCCTCGATCATGCGCCTGACATCGCCATCGGCCGCCGCCGGCACAACGATGCCGTCCCCGTTCAGAGGTCGCTCACATAGCTTCGAGAGGAACTCACGAACCTGCTGCAGCGACACCTCAGGCGCGCTACCATCGCCCAGTGAGGCGAGCACCTCTTTCGCTGATCGGATCAGGCGCTTGCCCTCGGGGGAATCGACACGGATGGCGTTCAGCTTCAGCGGGGTGTCCGGTTTTTCGGGAAATGTCGCGTCTTGCAGAACATTCAGCAGCCAACGGACAGCGCCGCGCATCTCCTGCGTATTAACGCGTCCACTGCCATCGTGGTTGATCAGCTCCATCAGCTTGTGATCACACCGAAATGCAAGCACCGGCGCACTGGTCGCCACCCACAACGCTTCATCCAACCCCAGCACATGCTCCAAGTCCCGAGCAGTCTCTATCCGTAGCTGGTACGTCTTCCCACATTTCCTGAATCGCATCGTCATGATCTAACCCTCAACAGTTTCTCCACCTCAACCGCAATCCCTAACAGAGCCGCCACCCCCATGCAAGTTCCGAGCTGTGATGCAGACAGCGGAACGGTGTGGAAGAACGAACCGAAGATCGGGATGTAAATCACGGCGAGCTGCAGCACGGCCGTCACCACAATCGCGCCCAACAGCGGCAGCGGGCCCACCAGCAGACTCGCGAACTGGGCCTCCGACTACCCGCTTAGCGATTCCAGAGCCGGAAGCACCCAGCATACTCAGTACCCGCAACCCGAGCGGTAGCGACAAAAGCATAAACGCCGCAGGAACCAGCACCCCCCTCCACTGGATCGACCGCAGCAACTTAAAGACCATGGTCAGCTTCTGAATCAGTGAAGCCAAAAGCGACAGCGCAACGGCGTTGGAACAATCATAGCCCGCCATCAGAAGCAGCGGCACCGCGAAGAGGCTGTAGGCGAAACCGGCTGTCCCCTGCACCAGTGCGCAAAAGGAACGAATCGTTACTGTAAGCCACTTGAGAGTGACGAAGTATCAGCAGTATACTATGGAAACTCAACTACAGAAACAACAAGACAGGCCAACTATCGAATCTGAGTAAGGGCGGTTCCCACGCTATCCGCTGCAAGACAGGCTATGGCGTCCTTCACCGTAGCTTCAGGACTGACGAGGGGGGATGTTACACCGGCGGATTTGAGGGCACTGGCAGTCGGTTGGCCGATGGCGAGGACGGTCT
>JAOZSS010000117.1:3285-7557 GCA_029939545.1 Kiritimatiellia bacterium
CAATGCACTGACGGCTGAACTACTGGCGAAGAAGATGCTATCGAAACCGGGCAGGTCGCCAGCGGCGACCGGCTCGTTGCGGTAGATGCAGACATCATCCACCTCGGCGCCCTGCTCTCGAAGCTTCTCGGCGAGCGAGGGGCCGGCCTTGTCCGACCGTACGCGCAGCACACGCGCGCCTTTCGTGATACGCGCCTGCGCCAACGGAAGCAGCCCCTCCGCTCCGAATCCACTGGTTGGAACGGCGTCAGCCTGCACACCCGCAGCCGCCAGTTCGCGCAGCGTACCGGGGCCGCACGCCATGATCGATGGCCATCGGCGCAGATCCCCGCCCGACTCCCGCAGCCCTTCCACTAGGCTCCGCACCGCTGAGGGCGATGTCGCGACCAACCAGTCGTAGTCCGCTGCGACAGCAGCGACCCGATTCGCTTCCGGCGTAAGCGTCATCTGGATCAGCGGCATCGAAATCGGAAATCCCCCGGCATCGCGCACTTCACGGCACGCTTCATCCTGGAGCGTTGCACTACAGGTCAACAGCACGCGCCGCCCCTGCAACGCACCCCACTTACGCGAAAAGCCAAAACGCGCTACATCGCCCACAACAATCAGCCCGGCCGGCTTGCCGTTGATTCCGGCAACCGCAGCGGCCACCGGGTCGGCGATCGTGTCGACCGAACCACGCAGGACCTGCTCTGCGGCCGCACCAGCGTTCAAAACCACCGCCACAGGCATATCCCCCGCCAATCCATCCTCCATCAGCTGAGCCTTCAAATCGGGCCAGGCCGATATAGCCATGAAGAAAACGATGGGCAACTTGAGCCGATCCGCATCGCCCACGGGCGAGATCTTTCCGCCTTCGCCGCGTCCGGTCATTACCGAAAACCCGTTAGAAACGCCGCGGCGCGTCATGAGAATACCCGTTGAAGCCCCCATGACACTCAAACTGCTGATCCCTGGCACAACGCGGTAAGGCAGCTGCAGAGCGTCCAGCGCCTCGACCTCTTCGGCCAGCCGTCCAAAGATGCAGGGGTCGCCCCCTTTCAATCGAACCACCCGCTTCCCTCGGCGCGCGTAATCGAGAATCATCTGCGTGGTGTCTTTCTGCGCAACGGAATGAGCGCCGGCACGCTTGCCGACATCCATGCCCACTGCACTGGCGGGTAGATGTGCAAGGAGTTCGGGTGCCATGAGCGTATCGTGCAGGCAGACATCGCACTGCCGCAAGGCCTCGACACCGGCCATGGTACAGAGCGAGGCATCGCCGACACTTGCACCGACGAAAGCCACCGGCTTCACGCACAGGCTGCGCAGTCGCGTGAACCGCTCGTCGCCGGAGCGAAAGGTCAGCGCCAGGCTCCCCTGCCCCTCCGGCGTGGGCAGATCGGTGAGAGGGAGCCATTCGGAAATGCGAGATTCCAATCCCAAACGAATCAGCGCACAGCCTGCCATGAGGATAGCATCGAACGCGCCTTCATCCAGTTGAGCCAGCCGATCCTCGATGTTTCCACGAATCGGCAGCAGGTCCGCCTGCGGAACATGGGCCTCGCACCAGGCCACCCGCCGCTCGCTGCTAACGCCGATGCGGGGGACCTCGGGCCAATCGGCCGATGTCTCGCCCCGCCGCAGAATGAGTGCATCACGCGAATCCTCCGGATCAGGCAACCAACACCAGTCCAAGCCCTCGCGCGGCGTTTCGGGAACATCCTTGGCACTGTGAAGGGCCGCGTCGAGCGAACAATCCAGAACGGCATCGTCGAGGTCTCGCGTGAAGAAGTTTTCCGGACTAGCCTGCAGGTCCATCTTCCGGTCGCGGTCGCCGGGAAGACAATTCCACCAGCTCGCAGGCCAACACGGGGAGCCGTTCGTGCAGACGGTCAAGCGCGCCCCGGGCCTGGACGAGCGCGAGGCGGCTGTTACGCGTGCCCACCCGTAAACGTAGCAACGATTCGGTCATACAAGTTCCTGTGCTGCGCCACCGTCTCATCGGCCAAGCGCCGGATCGCATCCAGGTCGGCAGCTTCGCGGCGGTACCAGTGCTTCAGATCATCGAGGTCAACGATGCGGATGTTGTCCATCGCCTCTTCCAGTTCCGGATCAACATTGCGAGGGATCGACAGGTCCACGATCAACACATCGCGTTCCTGGTTGAGGAAGGGGGCGTGTGACTTGTGCAGCACATAGCCTGAGTGGGCGGTGGTGCAGAGGATGACATCGACCTCCGAAAGTTGCTCCCTGAGCCGGTTAAACGAGAACAGGTTCACCCGTTCCGCAGCTCCCGCCGGAACCTCGGGTTGATTGACATGATAGCACCAGTCGCAGCTGGCACCGCGCGACAACACACGATCGAGCACCGCCTTGCCGACCACGCCGGAGCCCAGCAGCAGAACCGAGTGTTCGCTCAGCGGACCGGAAAGCGAGGCAGCCACGAAGTCGAGGCAGAGATCTTCGATCTCGAAATCGCGCAGCAGCGGTCCTGCCTCGCAACGAATGGCCTTGGAGACGCGTAGCGTGGCCCCGACCCAGTCCCGGATCAGACTCCCCGCCCAGTTAGCCTCGAGCGAGGCGTCGAGGGCTTCCTTGATTTGCGCCACAATGTGATTCTCACCGGGGGTTTGCGAGAGCAGGCCAGCGGCGGTCACGGCAGAATGGGCGAAAGCCTCGTAGCCGTGTTTGACGTAGTAACGATCGTCAGGCAGGTGATCGAATGCCAGCGTCTGCTTCACCAGCCCACTGTCGAGCGCTTCGGCCGACACGGCCGCCCAAACTTCTACCCGGTTGCACGTGTTGAGAATCATGAACTCGTGAATGCCCCACACCTGGGCCAGCATACGCCCCACCTCACGCGCCCGCTCGCCCGCCATATGATAGGGCTCGCGCTCGGCCAGCGAGAGTTCGTGGTGGCTGGTCCCGATTACGACCAGGTCGGCGGTCTCCACCATCGCGACGTGCCGCACGAGACTGTCCTTTACCAGCCGGGAGCGTCGGCAGGACTGTCCGCCGGTTGCCACGGAAACCGTGAGATTCTCTTTGCGGAACGTGGCCGGGGTTACGAAATCACCGTCGGGCCAGTTGCCGTCGACCGACGAACAGAGAATGCCTTGTGCCTGGCACACCTCCAGTACACGCCGGTTCACGGCCCGATCATTCGTCGCGGCAAACACGACAAACGCGCCCGCGGTATCGCCATCCTCGAAAGCACGCGCCTGCCATGATGCGTCCCCGGCATCGACCATGGCCTTCAGCGGCTCGGAGAGGTCCGGGCTCACCACAACGATGTCCGCCCCGGCCAGTAAGAGATGGCCTGCCTTGCGCGCGGCGATAGCGCCACCGCCAACAACGACACAGCGTCGGCCTTTCGGCAACACGTTGACGGGCAGCACGGGTTCGATCCGCCGCCCCGACTTGTGATTAGGACTTTTCTTCACAGAAATACTTCGGACTTGTCTTCTTGAACTCACGCAACGAGCAAAGCAGGCGTCCTCCTTCGAGGCCGGCTTTGGCCTGTAGCTGCTCAAACAGCTCAATCGTCGTCGGCCACGCCCCTGTATGTATCATGGCATAGAGGTCGAAAGCAAAGTCTGGATCACGCGGACGCTGGTAACAGTGCGTGACCTGGGGAAACGAGGCCAGTGCCCGACCGGCCTCGAGCGCATGCTCCCGGTCCACTCTCCACACGCACATACCGTTGGCCTTGTACCCCATGTTGCGGTGGCGAAGGATGACACCAACGCGCCGGAGCACACCATTCCCGTTCCATTCGCGCAACGTGGCAATCAGCTCCTCGGGATCGCAACTCAGTCCGGCGGCCACCTCGTCGAACGGTGCTTCGGAGAGCGGCAGGTTTCCCTGCATCGCGCGGACGATGGCCTTCTCCTGCTCTGAGAAGTCGCTGAATTTCAGATCGGCACCTTCGTGGTCCGGCCCCGCCAAATCGAGTCCCGGAAATATCTCGGCCCGGTTACGTCGCGATGGGTCGAACACGACATCGATCTTGAAGCGGCGGATCGCGGGCAGAACCAGCAGCCGATGCGGGGCGAGAATGGTCTCAATCTCGGCCAGTTCGGCTTGGAACAGCCCCTCAAGTCGCGCCAGGGTGAACCACAGGTTCGGCACCTGCACCCCGCCCCCGCCGCCGGGGCCGTCGGCAGGCAGCTCCGGTGGCCATCCGCGTTCGTAACAGTGGGTGATTCCGATATAGGGGTTCAGAGCCGCCGCGCAGGACTCGATCTTCTCCTCGGGAAGGTCCACGGCACACAGCGCACTGAGGTAACC
>JAOZSS010000118.1 GCA_029939545.1 Kiritimatiellia bacterium
ATGCGCCCTTCCACAATATATGGGGGGTGGTTGAGAGAATCAGCCACCCTGTTAAAGTCCCTGATCCATCCTCACAGACGATCCCCTCTGCGTCTCCCGCTGCTTCGCTCAAGCCACAGGGTCATCCCGCCGACGACAAGGCAGACCGCTTGCGCAAGGGCGATTATCGTACAGAAGGCCACCTGTCGCGAGAGGACAAACCTCGTGTACTCGCTCAGGAATGTATCGGAAATCAATGCGATCCCGCCAAACAGGTTCAGCCCCGGCGTCTTGATCGACATGGGCTGCACGGTCTCCCGGCAGACCTTGTCATCCTCGCGCTGGTTGATGCAGCGCGTCCGAAAATGGCGCAGCCGCACTGCTCTGGAGTTCCGATATGCATGGGTGCGGCATCATGCCGTACCAGACTACCGGTTCCACGTCAGCGCCGCCCTTCTTATTGATTACCACGATGGCGACGACAACGAGGATCAGGATAATGATCGGAATCAGCTTCTTTATCTCTTCTTTCCCGCAAGTTATGTGCATCCACGTGTACGCCCATCAAAAGGGTCCCGTATCTCCATACTCGTGGCCGGTTACAGCCGCCGCAGGTCCTGCTTGAAGGCGCGTAGCGTGGTGTCGGCGTCGATGACGACGAATTCGGTGTTGGCCATCTCGGCGAAGCTCTCGATGTGGCGGGTGTCGATCTGTTGCGAATAGGCCGTGTGGTGGGCGCCGCCGGCCAGAATCCACGCGGTGGCCCCGATCTTTAAGTTGGGCTTCGGAATCCACAGCGCCCGCGCCACAGGCAGCTTGGGCAGATCATGCTCGGGTACCACGGCGTCTACCTCGTTGATGATGATACGGAACCGGTCGCCGAGATCGATCGGCGAGACGTTGATCGCGGGTCCGGCCTGCGCCGTGAACACAAGCCGCGCGGGGTCTTCCTTGCCACCAATGCCAAGCGGATGTGTCGCCAGCGTTGGCTGGCCTGCCGCGATGGAGGGACAGACCTCCAGCATGTGGGCGCCCAGCACCCTGGTTCCGGCCGGGTCCAGATGGTAGGTATAGTCCTCCATGAAGGAGGTGCCGCCCTCGACCCCTTCGCCCATGACCTTCATGATGCGCACCATGGCGGCGGTCTTCCAGTCGCCCTCCGCGCCGAACCCATAGCCATCCGCCATGAGTCGCTGAACGGCGAGACCGGGCAGTTGCTTGAACCCGTGCAGGTTCTCAAACGTAGTGGTGAAGGCGCCGAACCCGCCTTCTTCGAGGAAGGCACGCATCCCGACCTCGATTCGGGCCTGCTCGCGGATGCTCGAGGTACTGACCTCGGTCGGGATTGTGTAGAGCGCGCCGTACGCACTGACAACAGCATCGATCTGCGCATCAGTGGCGTTATCGACATAGGCCTTGAGGTCGCCCATTCCGTAGCCGTTGACGGTGTAGCCGAATTTGATCTGCGCCTCGACTTTGTCGCCTTCGGTTACGGCTACTTCGCGCATGTTGTCGCCGAATCGCGCCACCTTGAGATTCTGTGACTCGTTCCAGCCGAGTGCGGCACGCGCCCAAACGCCCAACTCTTCGCGCACCTCGTCGTCTTGCCAGTGGCCAACCACCACGGTACGGTTCTTGCCAAGGCGTGTGCAGATGAACCCGAACTCGCGGCCGCCGTGCGCGGACTGGTTCAGGTTCATGAAGTCCATGTCGATTTCCGACCACGGAATATCGCGCCCGAACTGCGTATGCAGATGAACGAAGGGCTTCGTGAGCGCTGTGAGTCCGGCAATCCACATCTTGGCCGGACTGAACGTGTGCATCCAGGTGATGATGCCGATGCAGTTGTTGTCGGCATTGGCATCCCTGCACATGGCGAAGACCTCGTCCGGGGTCGTGACGGTTGGTTTCCAGATCACCTCAACAGGGAGGGTCGCATCGGCGTCCAGTGCCGCGGCGATCTCTTTCGCGTTGGCCGCTACCTGCTCGAGTGTTTCGGGTCCATACAGATGCTGGCTGCCCGTGATAAACCAGAGTTGTGGTGTGTCAGTGGCCATGGTTGATTGCTTCCTTACTGCTGTCCGTAATAGGCGTCTTTGCCGTGCTTGCGAAGATAGTGCTTGTCGAGGAGGTACTGGTTCACCGCCGAGAGGTCGGGGTTTATGGCGAGGCTGCTGGTCGCCATCTGTGCAATGGCCTCAAGTACGCGACCGTGGGTCACCGCGTCCATGGCATCATGGCCCCACGTAAACGGTCCGTGCGCCGCTACGAGGACGCCGGGTATCTCCATGGGATTCAGCCCGCAACCGAAGAAATGCTTTTCGATCACCTTGCCGGTATTAAGCTCGTAGTCCGTCTCGACGTCCGCCTGCGTGAGCGGACGCGTGCACGGTATGGCACCATAGAATGTGTCGGCGTGCGTGGTGCCGAGGCAGGGGATCTCCCGCTGGGCCTGCGCCCAGGCCGTGGCGCACGCAGAGTGCGTGTGCACGATGCCGCCGATATCCGCAAAGGCGCGATAGAGATGCCTGTGCGTGGCGGTGTCGGAGGATGGCATCATGGTCCCCTCTACGGTCTCACCAGTTTCAAGCGAGACGATGGGGATGTCATCCGGGGTCATGACCTCGTAGTCGACGCCGCTCGGCTTGATCGCAAACACGCCGGCATTGCGATCCACCTCCGAGGCGTTGCCCCAGGTGAGGATCGCGAGCTGAACCCGGTCGATCTCCCGGTTGGCCGCACAGACTCTCAGCTTCAACGCTTCGTGGCTCATGACGACGCTCGCTGCGCTTCGCGAATCGCGATGAGCTCCTTCATCACATCGAACTGGTTTGCGGCATATTCCCTCGTTCCGAACAGATCATGCAGCCGCTTGTAGAGAGCGAACAGCCGTTCGTAAACCCCCACGTTCTCCGCAAGCGGGGTGTACTGCTGCTCGCGAATTCCGGTCATCGCTTCGGCAGCGGCTTCGAAGTCGGGATGCGCGCCGGCCACAACGGCCCCCGCCATGGCCGAACCCAGTGCGCAAGTTTGCTCGCTGGCAGAGATCAGCATGGGGCAGTTCAACACGTCGGCGTAAATCTGCATCAACATCGGACTTTTCACCGTGATGCCGCCGCAGTTGATGACGCGGTCGACCGTGATGCCGTACTCGACCACCCGGTCGCGGATCATCCGCGCGCCGAACGCCGTGGCTTCGACAAGCGCCCGGAAGATCTCGGACGGAGAGGAGTGGAGCGTGAGCCCCAGCACCATGCCGGTAAGCTGCTGGTCAACCAGCACGGTGCGGTTGCCGTTGTTCCAATCGAGCGCCAGCAGGCCCGACTCGCCCGGTTTCAACTGCGCGGCACCCTCATTCAGCGCCGCGTGATCAAGACCGCCGGGCTGCACCTTGTGTACGTACCAGTTGAAGATGTCGCCCACGGCCGACTGTCCGGCCTCGATGCCGTAGTTGCCCGGTAGGATCGATTCCGGCACCACCCCACACACGCCCGGGATGTCTGCGAGGTCGTGTTCAATTGGAGACACGGCCAAGTCACAAGTCGAGGTCCCGATAACCTTCACCATGGTGCCCGGCTTGATGCCGGAGCCGACGCCGCCGAGATGGGCGTCGAATGCGCCGCCGGCAATGGGAATGCCGGCCGGGAGACCGAGGGTAGTGGCCCACTCGTCGGTCAGTGTGCCGACCGTGTCGGAAATGTTGACGGCCCTGTCCGGCAGCGTGTCCCGAACCTTGGCGAGTACGCCGTCGTCGAATGAAGCCATGAAATCGGCTGCCGGGTAGCCGCCCCAGGCGGGATTAAACATCGCCTTGTGACCTGCGGCGCAGATGCAGCGCTTCACCTGATCGGGAGCGGTTGTGCCGGTCAGAACCGCAGGAATCCAGTCGGCCATCTCCACCCAGGTGTAGGCCGCTTCAAACACCGCGCGATCCGTGCGCGCGCAGCAGAGCAGCTTGGCCCAGAGCCACTCGGAAGAGTACGTGCCACCACATTTTGCGAGATACTCCGGGTGCGCCGCCTTGGCGGCTTCTGTGATCTCGGCCGCTTCCTTGTAGCCGGTATGATCCTTCCAGAGCCATGCCATGGCAGTGGGGTTGGCGGCATACTCCGGCTTGAGCGCGAGGGCCTCACCGGATGCGTCAACCGGGATAGGGGTGCTGCCGGTTGTGTCGACCCCGATGCCGACCACCCTTGCCGCGACATCGCCCCCGGCCTGCTTAAGTGCCTCCGTCACGGTCTGCTCAACACCGGCAATGTAGTCGGCCGGATGCTGCCGTGCGACGTGGGGATCCTTCGGATCGGTCACCACGCCCATATCGCCATGCGGGTAGTTGAAGACGGCGGAGCCGACCTCCTTTCCCGTTTCAGTCGCAACCACTATCGCCCGCACGGAGTTGGTCCCGTAATCCAGCCCTATCGTGTATGAACCGCTTGCCATTCTCTCTACTCCTGTTGCCATGTGATCGGAATCCCCCCAAGCTTGTTGAATCCAAGACTCCTAACGCATGTCACACTGCCCGAATCGTGGTGAATTATGCAAGGGTATTTGACCCTGCTGGCGGGAGATGGTACAGCATTCCGATATGAGTACAGACGTCAACTACGAAACGCGCGCCCGCGAGGTGCTGGATATTGAGATCGAGGGACTCCATAACGTCAAGGATGCGATCGGTCCAGAGTTCAGTAAGGCGGCGGATCTTATTCTCGGCTGCCTCGCAGCAAAGGGGAAGATTGTGGTCAGCGGGGTAGGGAAGAACCTGCATATTGCCGACAAGATTTCTGCCACGATGGCGAGTACCGGCGCCACCAGTATGGTGCTGCATCCCACTCAGGCCATGCACGGGGATTTGGGGATACTGAGCCGGGGTGACATTCTGCTGGCGCTCAGCTATTCGGGTGCCTCCGAGGAATTGCTGAATATTCTACCCGTTGTGCAGCGGCTCAATATCCCGATCGTCGCCATGACGGCCGAGCCGGAGAGTCCATTGGCCGAATACAGTACGGTGGTCCTTTCGGTTGGCGTGAACCGTGAAGCGTGTCCGTTCAACATGGCCCCGACCACCAGCACAACCGCCACCCTGGCACTCGGCGATGCACTCGCCATGGTGCTCCTGGATGCGCGCGGATTCCAGAAGGAAGACTACGCACTGTTGCATCCGGCCGGTGCGATCGGCCGGACGCTCCTACTCCATGTGTCCGACATCATGCGCACCGGCGATCGCCTGGCCAGTGTGTCGGCTGAAGCCAACGTCGAGGCCAGCCTCTGCGCCATGACGCAGGCGCGGGCGGGCTCGGTTGCCATCGTCGATGATGCACAGCGCGTCCTGGGTATCTTCACGGACGGCGATCTGCGCCGCCACATCGCGCGCGAGGATCTCCTGGCCGTGCCTGTCGCCGAACTGATGACCGCTGATCCCATCAGCGTCACCCCCGACCAGCTTGCCGTGAACGTGCTTAAGATCGACGAAGACCACAACATCGACGATCTGCTCGTGGTCGATTCAGAAGGCGTCCTCGTCGGCGCAATCGACATCCAGGACCTGCCGAAGCTAAAGATCCTGTAGCGCCAACTTTTTTGGGTCTTCCGAAGAATCTGTGGGTAGAAATGGGGAATATACTGCCCGGCAGGCAAGATCTTTTCGATGACTAAGCATTTGGACTGAGGGTACTCGAGAGGGTTGTCTGCCCGGTAAACGGGTTGATCGACGACGATCGGGACAAGGATCGGGTCAACCCCCATCGTTGTCTCGATCCTTTTCCCGATCGTTGTCGATCAAGAATTCAGGTCTGCAGTCAACACGCAAGAAACCTGCAAGGCTCGGAATTCAGGGGTGGCAGCTTGCTAAGGCCTCTAAGGCTAAGTTGATCAAATTTCCGCAAAACCGAGTTGTACAAAGCGGATATGCAGAACGTCGCATAATATATCTTATGTCTAGTCATGACATGCCGACTACCCAATATATGGGGCTGTTTGGCTTTTGAGTGACGTTTTTGCCACGAAGATAACTATTTCAAGCATCAGCTCGGCTTCCCGTGTGCTGTCTCGTACATAGGCATGCATAATCCGCCTGTCATCCCGAGCGAAGTCGAGGAGTCTCATACACAGGGAACGGCGGAGATTCATCGACAAGCTCGGAATGACAAGGGCTTCTGTATTTTGCGAGAGCAATTGCCAGACAGGACACTAGCAGATTCCCCGGCGACCCAATCAGCCACGGCGCGAGCGCGTTACCTCATAGAGCGCAACGGCCCCAGCCACGCCCGCATTTAAGGAGTTCACACGGCCATGCATTGGGATGCTGGCCAGCGTCGTGCAATTTTCTTTCACCAGCCGACGTAAACCTTTTGCCTCACTTCCGACCACTAGCGCTACAGCTCCTTCAATGCCGACAGCTGCCAGCGGAACGCTCTCCGCTGAGACCTCAAGCCCGATAATCGCCACGTCGTGGCCGAGCAGCTCTTTCTGGCATCTTGCAAGGTTTCCGACGATGCAGACACGGACATGCTCGCTAGCCCCCGCCGACGCTCTGACAACCGCCGACGTCACATGCGCGGCCCTATCCTTCGGTATTACCACAAGGTCAACACCCAAGGCATCAGCTGAGCGCAATAGCGAGCCCAAGTTCTGCGGATCCTGGATGCGATCCAGAATGAGAAGCACAGGATTATGCGACGTAGAGTCCGCCAGGATTTCAGGGACTACATCGCACCATTCGACATAGCCGTAACGCCCTGTCTCAAGGGCGACGCCCTGATGGTTGCCGTAATGACCGGCCATCTGTTCGAGCCGATGCCGCTTCACTCGCTTGATCTCAACGCCTGACTCAGAAGCCAGTCGTACGATCTCTTCCAGGTCAGGCGTCTCTCGCGCAGACGCCCCCACGTAAAGAGCAGATATACGTCGCGTGCCGGCGCGCAGGACTTCCCGTACCGGTTGTCGTCCATAGATAAAATCTCGGTTGGCCATATGCTATTCTCCCGGTGCAAAAGTGGTGAACGTGAGGTGTTGACTTCCCGGTTCCCTCTTCACGTGGGAGCGTCCTCAATTCCCGCTAAATCTGGATGCGTACCGCCGCTCCGACGGTGACCGTGTCGATGTCCACTTGATCGTCGAGCTCGTTTATACTGTCCCACTCCATGAAGTGGTAGTTGGCGTTCACATCGAGATGGATACGCGGAAAGATGGGTACGTCAATCCCTGCGCGGATTGCATAGAAGGGATCATCATAGAAATCACCGTCGGAATACAGGCCGCCGATTCCGAGCCCCGCGTAGATCCAGCCGCCGACAATAGCGTAGGCCTGCGGTGCATACACCTGTTCGGTTACACCGTAAAGGTCCTCTGGCAGCATCTCCAGCGCGACTTCGAATTTGAACAGCGGGAACGGACGAAGCTGGTAGGTTACCAGCCAGGCAAAGCCGTCTTCATCAGCATCCTCGATCTCAATGTCATCGGCCGTCACCCAGTAGTGTACCCCCACCCCGAACCGGTGCTTGGTTCTTGCCTCCGCCGTCGTGGCGACAGCGGCGAGCAGGACCAAACTCAGGAGAACCG
>JAOZSS010000119.1 GCA_029939545.1 Kiritimatiellia bacterium
ATGTCGACCTTGTCTTTTACAATCGTCTTCTGCGCTGTTATGTGTTGATCGACCTCAAGCGCGATAAGCTCACGCACCAGGATCTTGGCCAGATGCAGATGTACGTCAACTACTTCGATCGCCACGTGAGAACGGAAGACGAACTTTCTACAGTCGGCATCGTGCTTTGTCACCGCAAACATGATGCATTGGTTGAACTGACACTTCCCGATGATGCCAACATCTTCGCATCAAAATATCAGCTCTACCTGCCGTCCAAGGATGCGTTGAGGAAGCAATTGAAGGCGATCACCGAAGAACTGCATCAGGATGACGGGGAGGGTCCCTGGCATTAGATTGTCTTCAGATGCAGGCAGATAGTAATGTATGCATTGCCACTGAAGGTTTCGATTTCAGAACTACAGAATCCTGACTACTGGAGTTACAGATGAACAAGAAGATGCAGATGATGTTGGAAAGTTTTGGGCCGACCGAGGGCGCCGAGCATTTTGATCCGTGGTGGCTGTTGGTGGCGCTTCTGGCTTCCCTGGCGGCCTCCCTGGTGGCGAGCTGGCTCTATTCGGTTTTCTACGAACGCCGGGGGACCGGCAGCCAGATCAACCGGGCCTTTCCGCTGCTTGGGATTTCCATCACCATGCTGTTTATCAGCGTTCAAGTGTCTCTCCCTCTTTCCCTGGGATTGTTGGGTGCGCTGTCGATTGTGCGTTTCAGGACGCCGGTCAAGGAACCGGAAGAAGTGGGCTTCGTGATGCTCGTCATTGCGGCCGCGATCACCTGCGCGACGTTTCGCTTCGAGTTTCTGCTGATCCTCTACGGCGTGGCAATCTTTGCGCTTTTCGTGTTTCGCTCGCGCGTGTTTTTCAAACAGAACGCCCGCGACGGCATGTTGATCATTGCCATGCAGGACGAGGCCGCAAATGAACTACTGGACCCGTTGAACGCAACGGTAAGAGGCGCGACGCGCGCCTGCAACATAGAGAGCTGCACATCCCGGGAGGGGGTCACCAGTGTCCAATACTCCTACTCCGGGTTGAAGGGCTCCCTGGCCGAGTTCCGGACGTCGCTGACCTCCGATTCCAGGATCCAGACGGTCAACTTCCTTATGAATCGTCCCGGTAACGTGACGTGAAGACAGGAAAGACTCGCGCTAAGACGCCAAGAGGGGGAGCACGTATGAGGCTGTCGTGGCGCCGCGTAATCTTTTGGGTTATACCCCTTGTGCTGATCGTGGCGGCGGTGTCGTCCGACCGCGTCATGATTGCTCGACCGAAGCTCAAGCTGCAGCACTACGGGCGCAAGATCTCAAAGAAGCTCCGGGAGAAAGGGGTTTTCGCCTATGTCCCGTGCGACGCGCCCTTTGGCAAGGATGAGTGGATCCAGGGGCTGAATGCAGACACGCGCAGCACGCGTCTCGTCGCCGGTAAGCACGGGTATGCGCGCCGTATCATCCCGGGCGACTGGGGGCATATTTCGGTTCCGATGGAGTATATCGAGCGTGAGGGCACCACCATGGTGGCCTGGCTCAAGTTCCATGAGTTGGAGCGCTCGTTCCAGGTAACCCGGTGGCTGAAGAAGAGTGGGGAGAGGCTCCAGGTGCTTGATCCCAACCGGTGGCAACCGGTTGTGGATGTGCCTTTTCCGGTTAAGGACGAGTTCTTCCATGTCGCCCTGGTCATCAGCCACAACCCCAAACACCTCTGGTTCTACATCAATGGAGCTCTGGTTGCGGATCTTGTCTTGGAGAACTATTTCCCGCTCATCGAGCGATACAGTCTCGACATCGGTCAACGTCGCTGGACGCCTCCCGCCTCTCTTACCGTGGACGACCTCGCGTTTATTCGGCGCGTGCTGCCGGCCGCAGAGGTGCGCGCGATCGCGACATCGCGCCGCCCCCTGGCGGCGTTCTATGCACCGGCCACACATGCGAAGCTTCGGTTCGCGGCGTTCGCTGACCGTCTGTGCGGCCGCATCCTGAAGTCTCTGGACCTGTTCTGGCCGGGTTACTTCGAAGGCCGCATCACGAGGGGTGCGCTTCCCGAGTACGACCTGCACCTCTCCAAGAACGATCGAACCTACTTCAATGCCTACCACGCCGAGCGTATGGCGCATCGGTTGACGGATCGGGGGACATCAGATCGTAGAAGCGTGGACGCTGTGATCAATAGGGAGAAGTATCCCGCGCGCGTCGAGCTGGTGCACCGTCCGCTCCCTGAGGAGCTGTCCTATAGCCGCAAGACGTATTCCATAACCGTTGGCGCTGACACCGGGCTCCCCGTGCCGTATTCCGGCGTCGAGCTTACCCCGATCGAACTAATGGATCCGGTCCTTATGGTCCTGGCGTCGCGACTGGCGCGGGAACACGGCGTTCCCGTTGTGCCGTCCGTGCTGACGGTTTTGCGGATTAACCGTGCGATGGAGCAGTTGTGCATAGCCTACCCGCGCGCCTGCGATCCGGGACACTACCGGCTCGACGAGTCGAACCAGTGTCTTGCCCTGCTCGCAGAGTTGCCTTTGCGGCCGGACGAAATTCTTGCCGAGTACGACGCGCTGGCGCGCCGACTCCGGCCCATGTTTGCATCAGATAAGAGATGTCCGCTGAGCAGTCGGCAGTGGCGTGTCCGTTCGCGCGACATGGCGGCGCGTCTGGCCGAGCGTCTGGCGGGCGATTCCAGCTCCGGTCGCGATCCGATCGAGAAAGCCGCCGCCATGATGTTCGAACGCTTCTTTCTCGGCGACAACCCCTCGGCCAATCTCGTGATAACGAATCTGAGTCTCCGGCCGTTGCGGACAGAGGGGATCGAAACAACCTTCCGATCGCTGACACCGGACGTTATCCGGGATGACGGCAGCATCATGCGCCCCGTATTGGCAGAACGGAAGGCGGTCGTGCGGGCGACCATTTCCGGTGCCGGACGAACGCTTACGAATGAGCTTCACTATGTGGTCCAGCCACATCGGCTGTCGGCGAAGGTTCTGTATTTGCGTACCGGGAGCCCGATTGCATTGGAACATCGTGTGCCCGCGACCGCCAGGATGTTCGACCGGTTCGGTGTGCCGGTGTGTGATTGGATTAGCGTGCGGGTGAAGTATCGGGGCAACGCGGCGGTGATTGAACCGAAGAAGTACTTCTCACTCAGGCTGGACGATCCGGCCGTCTTAGTGGGGGATCGTGCCTACAAGCATGTTAACCTGACGTCGTCCTATCTTGATCCAACCTTCATGAAGGACAAGCTTACCTATGACCTGTTCCGAGAATTCGGTGGTTCCGATAGTCCCAATTATGCCCCGCGCTGCGAGTACGTGGAACTCGTGATCGACGGACGCTATCACGGGCTCTACACGATCTCGGAGCGCGTGGATGACGTGAGCCTGGGATTTGGCGATCCAATCAACGATGCGGGGGAACGGCCTTCTCTCTACAAATCGCTCGGTCGCAACTCGAACTTCCGCGTGTTCTCGCATGGTGACTATTCTCAGAAGGTTCCCGGTTGGAAACAGATGGCATACTGGGCACCGTATGAAACGTTTATCACGCTCTGCGGGCAGTCGTCGGACGACGTTTTCGTGAACGACTTCGAGAAGCTGGTCGACCTCGGTAACATCATCGATTTCCACCTGATGCTCTGGTTCAACAACGACCAGGACGGGTCGAAAGCGAACATCTTCATCGCACGGGATAACAAGCCGGGTTCCAGGTTCTTCCTGATTCCGTGGGACAACGACAAAACGTTCAAAAAGACCGGGTGGCAGAAGAACCATTTGCTGAGGCGGCTCATGGACATCTATCCCGGGTACAACGAGCGGCTGAAGCAGCGCTATCACACGTTGCGCCGGGGTGTGCTTGCCGAGGAGGCGCTCATGGCACGGATCGATGGCATAGCGGAACGTCTGCGCCCGTCCTACAGGCGTGATCACGAAATATGGGGTGACGAGTACTACGGCAATCGCGAGGACAACAGCTATTACCTGGAAACGTTGCGGAGCTGGATCCTCAAGCGGTTGAATGATATGGATCGGGTCTTCCCGAAACCATCAGAGCCACGGGAGTCGACTACAGGAAGGGAGGGCCTGCCCACCGACATGTCACGCCGGAGTGACACGAAGGCGGAGCGGGCCGTGAAATGAGTATGGGCACGCACGCACTATTGAAGCCAAAGAACCGCGTTCTCGATTGGGCTTGCCGCCTGACCCTCATCCTCTTCTGTGTGTCGGCTTTAGTCGGCTGGATACAGATGAAGCGTAGCCGTACTGTGTATGCCCCGGCTCCGGTGACAACGCAGGATTGGGACAGTGCGTCCCCCGTCGATTTTCTGAAAGGTGGCCCCGGTGCCCGCCATGCCGATTTCGTTCGGATGGCCGGCCGTCGCCAGGTGGGGGCGGACCATGTGCCGACCTTACAGCTCCGACTGGCACCCCGGTCGCTCGGGTATGTCTTGCATGTAGGCATTCACCGTACGGACCGGCGGGTGGCGCAGCTCGAGGTGGCGATCAACGGCACGGTTCTGGCCATGCACACGGCCGACTACGATCGTCGAGCCGACATCTTCGAGGTGTTTATTCCTGGCTCGATGCTTCTGCCGGAGGAGGACAGCCGCCTCACGGTGTGTAACGTCGGGGATGGTGCATGGTTTGGACGCATGCTCGTCATTCCTTATGGCTGTCTGCGAGTTCCTTTGCAGGTAGTGCTGCCGTTCAGTGGGTTTCTGTTGCTGCTGTTGGGCGCGGCTCGGCAGCATCTACGGGGACGTCCCGTTCGCGCGGCATTTCCGGGTGTGGTTCTCTTTTTTGTCTATTGCCACACGATGTTTGCATCCAAGATCGTCCCGATGGCCGGCATCGCATTCTCGGATTGCGATGAGCTTGTTCAGCCGTTTCTTACCAACGTGATGGAATATGACCTAACCAAACACATGCTCTGTCTGCCGTTCGTCCATCTCCTGTGGCGACTATTCCGTGTGGTTGGCTGGGCTGAAATGGTGGCGTTGGCGGGTGCGTTTGCATTTGTCGCTGCGGCCAATGTCGCGGTGGCACATCTGCTTTTCAGGCGCTTGGTCCGCCATGGCCTGGCCGCGATGCTGTTGACGCTCTGTTACGCGGGATCATTCTCAATATGGCTCTACGCTTCGATCTTCGAAACATTCATCTTCTCGGCTCTCATGACCAACCTGTTCCTGCTCCTCTGGCTGTCGTCGCGTGGTGCTCATTCGCTGGGACGCGCCTGTCTGCAGTCGGCGGCGGTGGTGCTGTGTGGCTTGGCGCATCCGCCGCTCCTTGTATTCCTGGGTGCGGTGATCCACCAGTGGCTCAGGATGTGGCGCAAGCGGGCTGTGGTGGTGTCGCTGGCCGGTGTGCTGCTTCTCGTGGCGCTGACATGCGGCGGTTTTCTTGGCGGACGATTCCTGCTTCGTCGGGCCTATATCGCAGGGAACGAGGAGTTGGCCACCGGGTCTGTGGCGGATGAATATGCCGATGCGGGTAAGATGGTGAGCCTCTATGCCAGCGCCGATAATATGACGTGGGACAACGTGGGCAACATGGTGCTGGGGCAGTGCGTCTATGCTATGGTCGGCCGCGAACCGACGTTCGACTGGTCAGGCGGCTGGTCAGCCGGACGCGCCTACCTGGGCCGCGCAACGGGCTGGCTGAGTATGGTCGGACTGGTGTTGCTCGGCGTGTTGGCAGCTCGGGGTATGGTGCTGCGCCGCAGCGTGCTGTTGGAAACGGGCTCGTTGATCGCGCTTGTGATACTGCCCTACATGCTGTTCCTCTTCTGGTTCAACCCCGGCGAGATGTTGCTCTATGCCCCGCCTATGATGGCCGTCATGCTCAGCTGGCTGGCTTGGGCCGGCCGCCCCGGCGTTCCGCGCCTGTTTGACGGCGCAATGGCGGTGCTGGCCGGCACGATCATCTGCGTCAACACGGCCGCGATCATCGCCTTTCACTGAGTTCAGGATGTGCTACGCGAAGTCGCGTAGTGGGATGATCAGCAGCCTGAGATTGTGAATCCAGACCAGGCTTGTGAGAAGGAGCATGGCAGCAGGAATATACCACGCGGTGCCCGGCGACTCTTTGTGGACGAGGTAGGCCTGTTGAGCCCCCAGCATCAGCAGGAGCCAGAGTGCCGGCAGGGTCATGTTGGCGAAGAGGAACGGATCACGCGGGTCCCACCAGCTATAGAAGAAGATCCGCATCGCGACCCACAGGACGACCGTGGCCGAGAGAATAAGCACAGCCCAGTTGCGCGCACGGATTCCTGACCGGATTTGGGACAGGGCGTACCCCGCTGCCGTCATCATGATCACGGCGTATACACTGAGGGTCGCAATGCCCGAAGGTGAGTAGGCCCTGATGATGTGGGTCACCTGCGTCGTGGGCAGCTGCGGGAATACCGCAGTGTAGCAGACGTGGTTAACCAGCACCTTGGTTATGTTGTGCCGGGACAAGTTCTCCGCCAGCCCCCAGAGCGGTTTCTTAGACGCCTCGGGGCGCTGCAACGCTCCCTGGGCCCATTGCGGGACTTCGCCCCATGCCACATCATAGCAGGTGTGGGCCAGTACGAAATATCCCACCACGCCCACGACGATAGCCGCTCCTGCCGCGACAGCGATGCGGGTGAAGACTCCTTCACGTCGATTCAGCAGCGACAATCCGAGCACGGCGAGCAGAATACTGTCTGTGCGAAACAGAAAGGCGAGACCGACGAGAGCGCCCAGCGCCGCACTGGCATGCCGCGTGGGTTTCTTGATCACCAGGATGGCCGCTCCGAGGGCGGCGGATGACGCCAGGACACAGGGCAGGTAGGTGTCGATGGTGGACGAGAAGAACCACCACCCGGCGCACCCTCCCGCAAAGAGGGCACCCAGCGCCGCCGGCAGGTGGCGCGACGTCATAGTCAACCCCATCAGGTAGAAAAGCACCACACCAAGCCCGCCTGCCAGTATGCTGAGGACCTTGTGTGAGCGCACAATGTCGCCCTTGAGACTCGGGATCGGGTCGGAGTGCTGTTGAATCGCTTTGCCCAGGATATGATAGAGGAGATGGTCATTGTGCGTGAAGGTCTTGCCCTCGCGGTACTGTCGAACGATGAACTCACCATCGCTATCGAAGAACCGCCTGTTCTCGTAAACGGTGTTGAACGAGTGCGGGATGGACTTCCAGTAGACCGTCGCTGTGGCGATGAAGAGTAGGATGCCTATGATGACCGTCTTCTTCATGGTGAAGTATGTTATACGTTCAAGGTTGAGAGGTTCAAGGTTCAAGGTTAGGATGCACGGAAATGAATGCTGCCGACGATACCATTGCAGCCGGGACACGAGTCCTGGTTACAGGGGCTACCGGGTTTACCGGTGCGGTTCTCGTGCGGCGGCTTGTGGAGATGGGATTGGATGTGCGCGCTGTTGCGCGCGAGTCTTCCGATCTCTCTGCACTCGAAGATCTGGACATCACCTGGTTCAGG
>JAOZSS010000120.1 GCA_029939545.1 Kiritimatiellia bacterium
AGAAGGTAGCGAAGAAGGCTGCCCCGAAGAAGAAGGTAGCGAAGAAGGCTGCCCCGAAGAAGAAGGTAGCGAAGAAGGCTGCCCCGAAGAAGAAGGTAGCGAAGAAGGCTGCCCCGAAGAAGAAGGTAGCGAAGAAGGCTGCCCCAAAGAAGAAGGTAGCGAAGAAGAAGGCTACCAAGAAGAAGTAGTCAATAGCATGTGATCGGGGGCTGTGGCTCCCTTTTACAGTGTTTATGCGAAGTGGCGGCAGGAGATCTACGGATCTTCTGTCGCCATTTCCCTTTTCAGCTTGAATGGGTTCGTCTTGCCGCCGTACTATCGACAAGCACGACATACACGCAGCGGGAGGCAAGTCGCAAGATGGTATATCAGTGGCTGGAGATTGGAATAATGCCGGAGCCGATCCTGGCCGGCATGGGATTCGCCATTCGGCAATCTAACTTGGCCGGCAAGATTATCGTGGGCGTTCTGTTTGCCGGATCCATTTTCGCTTGGTCGGTGATGCTGACCAAGATGCGCGAGATGCGCGTAGCACGCATCATGTCGTTCCGATTTCTGCAGGCCTATCGCAAGGAGACGCATCCGGCCGCCCTCTTTCTGAAACGCAGCCGCTTCGAGGGCAGTCCACTCTACGTGGTGTATGATCGCACCTGTCTCGCGCTAGGCGCGGCTCTGGAGGTGCATGGCGTCGAACCTGAGGAGTTGTTCATGGGGAGTGTAGGGTCGGAGCGACGCTGTCTGAACGACGTGCACCTCGGAGGCGTGCGCAACGTGGCCGAAAGGACCATGGCCGACCAGGCGCTACTGCTCGAGAATAGCATGGGGCTCCTCGCCACGTCCGCCAGCACGGCACCGTTCCTCGGGCTGCTTGGCACGGTGTGGGGGGTCATGGATGCGTTCGGAGGAATGGCTGTGACCGGCAACGCTATGATGTCGGCCGTGGCACCTGGCATATCGGGCGCCCTCTTGACTACCGTGATCGGGTTGCTCGTGGCGCTGCCCTCGGCCATAGGGTACAACGTGTTGAGTGATCGACTGCGGCGTATGAGTGTCCAGATGGACAACTTCACGCAGGAACTCAGTTCCGACATAGAGCATCACTACCACAAGCTGTCGTAGGGGGCCCCGTGGGACGCAAGACGCCGCTTACATCACTCAAACAGATCAGCGAGATCAACCTGACGCCGCTGATGGACCTGACGTTTATTCTGCTCATCACGTTTATCATCACTTTTCCTTTGATAGAGCAGGGCATCCCGGTGCAGTTGCCGCAGGCGAAGGCGGAGTCGCTGGCGTCTGACGAGTCCCAGACGATCACGATTCGCAAGGACGGTGAACTCTTCCTTGACGATGTTCCGGTTACGGAAGCCGAGTTTCAGACCCAGATGCATGCCTTGGGCTCGCGAGCGGCCGAGACGACCATCATGGTGCGCGCGGATGAGCGTGTTCAATATGCCGCTGTCATAAAGGTTCTTAAGATTCTACACGGCGAGGGCATTGTGCGAATGGCCCTGGTAACCCAGGAGGAGTAGCGCGGCGTGAAGGGGTTTGGTAGCAACCTGCGAATGGTCACGATGGTGCATGTTGTGATCGTGCTGGCGTTGTCCGGGATGTCGGGTTGTCGCTGGTTGTTGCGCCCCAAGCCCAAGCAGGTTATTCCCATCGAGTTCACGGTGGAGGTGCCGGGCGAATTGGCGCAGGGCCTGTCACCGGTCATTGAGCCCGAGCCGCCCCCCCCGGTGCCTGCCCCGCCCCCCCCCGATCCGACTCCCGTGAAGAAGACGCCCCCCAAGAACACACGGGAGAAGATCGAGATAAGCCAGAAGCGGATCAGGCGCTCGGCGGGTTCGGACCGCAAGCCGTCGCTTAGTCCCGAGGAGATCGAACGCTTGCTGGCAGAAGGTGCACGGCCTTCGGACCGTACCCGGATACCGGACGCCGATGCGCGCGGATTCGCCCGTGTCCGTTCGGCCTTCTACGAGGTATGGGTACAGCCGAGCCGGGCCGAGGCGGGCGACGAGACCGTCGAAGCGATCATCATCCTTGGGACAGGCGGGCGAGTGATCTCCGGGCGGCTTTCGCGCCCGTCCGGCAACGCTGTCCTTGACAATTCAGTGCGTCGGGCTCTGAATGCCGTGAAGCAGGTAACGGGCCTGCCGAGTGGATTTGGAAAACGGCACCGGGAGATCAGTATTGCATTTAGAGTTGAATAGCAGGGGGCGGTTTGCGGCGGGGGCAGTTGCGCTGGCTATGGGTCTGGCGGCGTGTATGCATGCGGCGGATGTGGAGATTGTAAAGGCCGGTTCGATCAAGACGGCGTTGAGCCTGAAGGGCATGCGTGCTGACTCGCAGGCAGCATCGAAGACGTTTCGGAAAGTGTTGGAAGCGGACCTGGTGCGCTCCGGATGGTTCGAGATAGCCGTCGGCGGTGCCAGCGTCGACGTTTCCGGTTTCTGCCAGGGCTCGGGCGACCGGCTCACCGGGCAGTGCCGAGTCGTCAATAATATTGCGGGTAAGACGCTTCTTTCTGAGCAGTTGCGGGGACAGGTCGCAAATCCGCGCCAGCTGGCACACCGGACAGCCGATGCGATTGTCAAGGCCGTGAAAGGCGTACCGGGCATCGCCTCAACACAGATTGTGATGGTGGGCGCCCGGGTGGGGCGGCAGGATCTCTACCTGTGCGATGCCGACGGCGCACGCCTTCGGCGGGCGACACATGACGGGGCCGTGTGTCTGTCGCCGTCGTGGGGAAAAGGTGTTTTGGAGATACTTTACACGTCGTTTCACAATGGCTACCCGGATGCCTATCGCATTGACTTGGGCGGTGGACGTCGCATACGCCTGGCCGCCTATCCCGGGCTGAACACCGGGGCCGTGCTGTCGCCGGACGGGCGGCGGATTGCCATGACGCTATCCAAGGACGGCAACCCGGACCTCTACGTCAAAGACTTGAGAAGCGGCGTGCTGTCGCGTATCACGCGCACGGCCTACGCTGCGGAGGCCAGCCCGTCGTGGTCACCCGATGGCAGGCAACTCGTATTCGTATCGGACCGGGCGGGCCGGCCGCAGCTCTACGTACAAGCGCTGTACGGTAAGACGGCAAAACGACTGACCTACGAGGGGCGGGAGAACGCCGCACCCGACTGGGCCGCAGACGGCCGTATCGCCTATAGCAGTCGGCGGGGCGGCACCTACGAGATCTGTATCTACGACCCCGTGGCGCGCCGACACACCCAGTTAACCCGTGGCGACGGCGACTGGGAAGACCCGTCGTGGGCACCCGACAGCCGCCACATTGTGTGCACGCGGACGTCTGGATACCGCTCTCATTTGTATATCCTTGACGTTATGGGAGACCCTCCGCTACGGTTAACGTCTTCCGAAGGAGATTGGTACTCTCCGGATTGGTCTTCGCAATAGAGTAATGGAGAAATAAGCGATGAAATCGAGTCTGCGATATATGGGTGTACTCACAGTTGGCGTGGCCGTCCTGGCTGGCGGCTGTAAAACGGACAGCGACGAGATGGGGGAATCGCTGATCATCGAGGAACTGGATGGCGATCACGCGCTGATGGAGCGTTTCGAGGACCGCGTGCGCGTGACGGATGTCTCCTTCGATCCTGTCGGATTTCGTTATGACAGCTATCAGATCGATGGCGGAGAGGTCGGCAAGCTCAACCGGGTGGCGGACTATCTTCGTGGCAATGGCGATGTGAGTCTGGTCGTCGAAGGCCACTCTGACGAGCGGGGTAGCCGTGAGTATAACATGTCACTCGGCGAGCATCGTGCCTTGGCGGTGCGTGCCTACCTGATTGGACTGGGCGTGGACAGCGCGCGGATTCAGACGCGCAGCTACGGGGCAGAGAAGCCGGTCGACATGGGGCACAACGAGGCGGCCTGGACGAACAACCGGCGTGGCGAGTTTGCCCTATATCGCTAGGCTACATGAACCCGATGCCCCAGATCGGTTTTTTGTCCGGTGCCCCCGGCCCCGGAGAATTGATCCTCATATTCCTCGTGGTCCTGCTTCTGTTCGGGCCGCGTAAGCTGCCCGGTTTCGCGCGAACGCTCGGCACCCTGATGCAGCAGCTCCGGCGCGCCTCAAACGACTTCCGTGATCAGCTTATGAGCGTGGAAGAGGACGTCAAAAAGAGTGTCCATTCGGTGATCGAGGATCACGCCAAGCCGGATGAGCACGCGTACGCCGATGCGTATGAGAGTGACCTGGATGATGCGGTCAAAGATATAGACGACGTTGATATCGTGACGGACGTCGCTGACAAGGACGAGGAGGACCGTCCCCTTGCCGGCTGAAGAACTGGATAGTCATGGAACCAAGCCGTTTGTCGAACACCTCGACGACCTGCGGCGGACCCTTCTCTGGTCAGTGGTCTCCCTCGGTGTCGGCATGGCCTTTGCCTTTCCGCTGGCGCCCCACGTACTGACGCTTCTCAAGGTTCCAGTGGCCCGTGCGGGCAAAGACCCGGAGACGTTCTTGCGGGTGTTGCGGGTTGCGGGCGGGCTATCCATCACCCTTCGTATCGGGTTCTGGGGCGGGCTGCTGCTGGCATTGCCATTTATTCTCATGGCCGTAGCGTGGTTTGTGTTTCCAGGGCTTACGGTGCGTGAACGCCGAGCCATACGGAATGCACTGGGGCTGGCTGTACTGCTTTTTGCAGTGGGCGTATCCTTCGGTTACTTCATGGTGTTGCCGTCCGTGATGCAACTCATGCTGCGTATCAATGAGTGGCTGGGACTTACTAGTGACTTCGTTGAGCTGGGAGACTATGTCGCGTTCGTGCTGCGGCTGCTCATTGCGTTCGGCCTGGCCTACGAGCTTCCCGTGGTGATCATTGTACTGGGGAACCTGGGCATCGTGACATCGCAGTCGCTGCGGGCGTACCGGCGTCATGTAGTGGTCGGCTTACTCGTGGCGGCCATGCTGCTGACGCCGCCCGATCCGCTCTCGCAGCTCATGATGGCGCTCCCCCTGGTTGTGCTCTACGAAATCTGCATCTGGATCGTCTGGGCCCGTCAACGGGCAGCAAAGAAGGGCTAGAACAGCTCCTGCTGTTCGGGCTGGGACGGCTTGGTCTGGCGTGGGGTGGTAGTGTGCTCTGGTACGCCTAGCTTAGTTAGGAGATCCTTCTCTGTCAGGATCGCCACGGCCGCCTTCTCGGCTTGCGCCAACTTGCGGACGCCCGCTTCGGCTCCAACGACGAGGAAGTTCGTCTTGCTGCTGACCGAGCCGGATACGCGTCCTCCCTGGCGCCGAATGATGTCGGCAGCCTCGTCGCGGGTCATGGTTGTCAATGTGCCGGTCAACACAAACGACTGGCCGGCAATGGCGGATGCCCCTGAGATAGCCGTGTCTGGCTTCGGGTTGATGCCGAGCTGTTCCAGCCGATTCAAGATCGCCGTGCCTGTTTCTGACGCGAAGAAATCAAGCACGTTGCGCGCAACGACCGGCCCCACTTCCTCGGTCAAACCTGCTTCGCGTACGCACGCGACCATGCGGTCCACCGCTGTAAGCGCATCATCATATTGATGTTGCCGACTCGCGCGCTCTTCCTGCTCGGACGCGCGGGCGGCATCCATGTCAGACATCAAGGCGGCACGTGTCTCCCCGCGTGTTCCTTTCAGATCGGCTTCTATCGCCTTGCGGCGTGCGGTCGTCTGTAGCGGATGCTTGCGGGAATTGGGGTTCAGCGCTACGGCGTCAGCGCGATGCTGCTCCAGGTCGACGATAGCGGTCAGCAGCGAAGAGCATGCGATTTCGGCCAGGGAATCATGCGAGGCCCCAAGTTGCATCGCAATGGTCTTGCCCACGGACGGAATCCCCAGAGCATGAATCCACGTGGCGAGGGATGCCTCACGGGCGCGGGCCACGGCATCTAGCAGTCGACGGGCATTGCTCTCGCCGAACACACGACGTTCTTGCTCCGTTCCGAGATTTAACACTTGGAGATCTTCGAGCGCGAGCTCGAACAGGTCAAGGGGTTCGGAGATTAGCCCGGCGCGAACCAGGGACTGGGCAACGACACCGCCGAGGGCCTCGATATCCATGGCGTTGCGCGCGGCAAAGTGCTGGAGACGCCGAATGTTCTGGGCGGGACACTGTAGGTTGTTGCAACGCCATGCTACCTCGCCCTCCTTGCGCGTGACATCGCTCCCGCATTCTGGACAGGTCGTTGGCATGACGAAGGAGGTCTCGGATCCCGTACGGCGGTCGGTCACGACGCGTACGATCGCGGGGATGACCTCGCCTGCTTTCTCAATGATCACCGTGTCACCGATCCGAACATCCTTTCGCTGGATGTCGTCCGCGTTATGCAGGGTGGCGCGCCGAATCTTGGAGCCAGCCAGCAAGACCTCCTCTAACTCGGCTACCGGGGTCAGGACGCCGGTCCGTCCCACTTGGATCGTGATGTCGTTGAGCGTCGTCTCCGCCTGTTCAGGTTCGTACTTGTATGCTACGGCCCAGCGCGGACTCTTGGCTGTCGATCCAAGCTCAGCGTAGAGCGTCCGCTCGTTGATCTTGATGACCCCACCATCCATTTCAAAAGGAAATGTGCCCCGCATCCGTTCGAGCTGGTCGAGATCTTCCAGTACATCGTCCATGGATGTCTCGTGCCACGTACGGGGTGGAGTGGGCAAACCGTAGGAAGCGAGGGCCGCCAGGAGTTCCGTGTGTTCGGTAAACTCAACACCCTCCGATTCTCCCAGTCCGTAGAGCACGATCGAGAGCGGGCGGCTGGCGACGACACGCGGGTCGAGCTGTTTGAGCGACCCCGCCGTCGCATTGCGAGGGTTCATGAATGCATCTTGTCCCGCTTCGATCCTGGCTTCGTTGAGCGCCGCAAAGCCATCCAGCGTCATGAATGCCTCGCCGCGTACCTCGAGTCGGGGTGGCGGCCTATCGGTCTGGAGCCGCAGCGGTACGCTTGGGATCGTCCGGAGGTTGGCGGTGATGTCGTCACCCACCTGGCCATTGCCGCGTGTGCAGCCGAGGACGAGCGCGCCATCGTCATAGCGCAGGGAGACGGCTACACCGTCCACCTTAGGTTCCAGAATGTAGCTGAGCGGCATGTCGCCGACCAAGCGACGAACGCGGCGATCAAAATCCACCAATTCTTTGCGGTTGTACGTGTTGTCGAGGCTCATCATCGGGATGCTGTGATGGACGTGAGCGAACGCGGTAAGGGGCGCGCCTCCGACACGCTGGGTTGGTGAATCCGGCGTGACTAGTTCTTGGTGCTCGGACTCTATCGACTTCAGTTCGTCGTAGAGACGGTCGTACTCACGATCCGTGATCTCCTGCTTCGCCTCGACGTAGTAGAGTCGGTTGTGGTGCTCGATGGCCTTGCGCAGTTCCGCGGCGCGCTGGGTTGCATCCCTGATGTTCATGGCGAGGGAGACCTGAACTGTTCTTGCAGCGCGC
>JAOZSS010000015.1:0-23403 GCA_029939545.1 Kiritimatiellia bacterium
TTCGTGGGTGGCTGACTTACTCAAGCACCCCCCATATGTTGTGGAATGGCGTATTTGGCTCTCAGCAGCCACTCTTAATCTCACACTTTGTCCCAGCACTTTGTCGAGTACCCTTAGTCCAACTGCGTAGTTGTAACTCCATGGAAAGCAAGAACTAAGCAGTTTGACTAAGTGCCTAGGATTAAGGGTCGAGACTAAAAAAGGCGACTAAGTGTTCCGATTTCCACAATTCAACTGCTCCTTCCGAAAAGATACCCTACCACATGTAGATACCGCTTGAGTAAGTCAGCCACCCACGTAGGCTTTTTCCGGGTCTTGATCACCGCTTGAATATGCTCTGCCGTCTCTGGGGAGAAGTACTGCTCCCCGGTCTCACGACATACGCGTGTCGGCACATGCTCGATGAGGTAGAACCTGCCGCCATGCTCCAGTGTGTAGGATTGGCAGGCGGGACAGGCGGAGAGGGCGTTCAATGCGTTGCTATTCATGGCACGAGGCGCACTGAAGCTGGATCTGGACGAGATGTCGAAGGAGTACGGGCGAAAACGGGAAAGAAGCTTCCCGTTGTGACGAGTCCGAATGAGACCCTTCGGTTTCTGGCGGCGGGCTGGGCGTAGCAAGAGAGAGGCTCTACTCTGCCGTGGTGGCCACAATATCGTCGGGTGTATCGGGGGTCTGATCGGTGCCGCATGAGGTGATGATGGCGATGCCGTTGGTGGTGGTGTAGCGGTAGGGTTGCTCCCAGGGGTCGGGTTTGATGAGGTTGATGTAGGGGCCGGCCCAGCCTTCGATGCCCGGGTTGCTGATCAGGACGATAAAGTTCTCTTCCTCGGTGGGTATGCGGCCACACTCCTTCGCGAAGATCCGGGTGGCCGTGGCAAGTGTTTCGACGGCTTCGACGGCGACCATGCCGCGGGTGCGGCGATGAGTCTTGCTGAAGCGCGACGCCACGCGGGCGAGCAGCAGTCCGCCGACGACAACCAGCACGCCGATCGCGACAAGTAGGGTGGACGGTTTGCGTCCGAACTGGAAGGTGGGGGTGAGGGTTTCGCGCCGGTGCTCGTCAAGCCGTGATACGTATTCCCGGCGCGATACCCGCAGAGGCTTCTGGTCGGGGCGCAGGTGAGCGGGCCGGTTGACAAACTTGCCGCAGTGGGGGCACGTGGCGCCTGCATCGTCCTTGAATGTGCCTTTGCAGTATGGGCAGCGGAGTGTCATGAAGCTACACCTTAATCCCCATTCGAGGAATCTTCAATCTTCTCTGCGGTGTTTCGCCGGGACAGAGAACCTGCTTGCGGGCATGCTCGAGATCGCGCGGACTGTCGGGCTTATGCGCCAGAAACAGGGAGGTGCCGGAACGGACTGCGTGCGTGCCGAAACGTTTGTTGATGTCATCAATGGCGCCGGTCACGCGCAAGAGCGCGTCGATCTTGAGACGGTCTTCGAAAAGATCGAACTGGTCGGTGTGATCGTTTTCGAGCGCGCCGAGAAAGATCATGGTGGAGCGGTACTCGCATTGTTCGCGAAAGAGCTGCTCAAACATGGTGCGGATCAGCGGCATGACTTCGAGCGTGGACGAGGTGGCGCGGCTGAGCTTGGCTTCGAGTCCGTCGTGCCGGAAGTCCTGCCTGCGCAAGACCACGCCAAGCATGCGCGGACGGAGGTGATAGCGGCGCGCTTTCATGAAAGCGGACTCCACGTTGCGCACCAGCTTGGCAAAGATGAACTCCTTGTTGGCGGAGGGAGGGGTAAAGGTTTTGGATTTTATGATGGATCCGTAGGTGGCTTTCTCGGCGCTGTCGACCGGCCAGAGCGAGTCGCCGCGCAGCTCGCTCCAGATCTCGCGGCCGGGCTTCTTGAGCAGGCCGGAAGCCCAGGACTGGGGGCGGATGACAAAGTCATAGGCCGTACGCAGTCCATATTTTGTCAGCAGGTTGACTGTGCTGGGGCCGAAGCCCCATACCTGTTCAAGGGCTGTGCGCTGGAGCAGGATGTGGATATAGCGTCCCTGAACGCCGGTGAACCCGTTGGGCTTGCGGAACTTGGAACAGAGCTTGGCGAGGCCCTTGGAGAGACTGAGGCCGACCGAGACGGTCATGCCCAGTTCCTTCTGGATCTCCTTCTGAATCTTGCGCCCGATCTCCTCGTAGGAGCCGCGAAAGGCGCGGCGCATGCCGGTGATGTCGAGAAAAGCCTCGTCGACGGAGTATTCCTCCACGCAGGGGGTGAACTGGCGCATGATGTTGAACATGCGTTTGGAATAGAGGCTGTAGCTCTCGTAATCGCTGGGCAGAACGATCAAGTCGGGGCAGATCCGCCGGGCGTCACCAAGCGTGACCCCGCGCTTTACGCCGTGTGCCTTGGCCTCGTAGCTGGCACAGGCGATGATCCCGCGCTCCTGGCCGGTCACCACCGGTTTACCGCGTAGACGGGGGGCCAGGGCCTGTTCGACCGACGTAAAGAAGGCGTCCGCATCGATATGCAGTATCGCGCGTGGATAGCTCCTGACAGTGAAAGGGACATTCTCCATGACCTCTCTAGTGTTGCAGAACTAAAGTTCACTGTCAAGGGATAGGCACAGATGTCGGAGGTTTGAGAGAAAGTGAGATCTCACCGTCTCACGCACTCACGTACTCACGTACGAAACCCCTCACACAAAGGGCGAGAGTTCGCGCAGGCGCGTGACGATGGGGGGGAGGGTTTCGATGACGTAGTCAATCTCCTCCTCGGTGTTGTAGCGGCTGAGGCTGAACCGGATGGAGCCGTGGGCGGCGGTGAAGGGGACACCCATGGCCCGGATCACGTGGGAGGGTTCCAACGAACCGGAGGTGCATGCGGAGCCCGAGGAGGCCGCGATGCCGGCATCGCTCATGTGGTAGAGAATGCCTTCGCCTTCGATGAACTGGAAGCTGATATTGGTCGTGTTGGGGAGCCGGTTTACCCGGTCGCCGTTGACCGTCGTGTCGGGACAGATCTTGAGCAGCCCCCCTTCGAGCCGGTCGCGTAGCGCGGCAACGCGGGGCCCCTCAGCAGTCACATGCTCGGCCGCCAGTTCACAAGCTTTGCCCAAGCCGACGATGTAAGGAACATTCTCGGTACCGCCTCGGCGTCCGCTCTCCTGGTGGCCACCTAGCATGAACGGGTTCAGCTTGGTGCCTTTGCGCACGTAGAGCACCCCGATGCCCTTGGGGGCGTGCAGCTTGTGCCCGGAAAGCGAAAGCATGTCGATGGGGGTCTGCTGCAGGTTGATCGGTAGCTTACCGACGGCCTGCACGGCATCGGTATGAAACACGCAACCGGCCTGCTGTGTGATCTCGGCCAGCTCCTGAATAGGAAAGATGACCCCCGTCTCGTTGTTGGCCCACATGATGCTGACCACGGCCGGCCCCTTGGCCAGTTCGCGGTGCAGTTCGGCCGGATCAAGCTGGCCGGATGCGTCGACGCCCAACTCGACGACCTCACCGCCATGCTCCTTGAAATGGCGGGCCGGTCCCAGTATGGCTGCGTGTTCCACGCGCGTCGTGATCAGGCGCGTGTGCGGCCCGGCGGCTTCCAGGGCTCCGCGGATCGCGGTGTTGTCGCTCTCTGTGCCGCAGCTTGTGAATACGATCTCGGACGGGTCGGCCCTTATGAGGGCGGCCACCTGTTCACGCGCGGCCTCAATGTGGTGGGCCACCTGGCCGCCAAAGTAGTGCATGCTGGAGGGATTGCCCCACAGTTCCCTGAAGAACGGCTGCATGACCTTGGCCACTTCGGGCGCCACGCCGGTGGTTGCGTTGTTGTCCAGGTAGACGTTTTTCATGCCTTGGCCTCCTCGACCGTGATGTCCGATGAGACAAACTCGCGTAGCTTGGCCTCCACAACGTCTTTCATCGTGAACTCCGCCACGTTGCACTGGGCGCACATGCCACGGAAGGCGATGATGACGCGATCGTGATCGACGTCGATCAGGTCAATGTCGCCGCCGTCGCGCTGTAGGGTGGGGCGGATCTCGCGCTCCATGGTCTCTTCGATCAGTCGGATGGTCTCGAGAATCGTGCGAGGCTTGGCGGGCGCCGGAGCGGCGGCAGCCCTGAGCTCCTTCTGCACGCGCTCAATGATCGCTTCGATCTCGGGGACGCACCCGCCGCATCCGCCGCCGGCCTTGCAGTAGTTGGTGACCTGTTCGGCCGTCGTCAGTTTGTTGTCGCGCACCACGTGCTCGATTTCATCTTCGGTAATACCGAAGCACTTGCACACGACCTTACCCTCAAGAATCTTCTTGCTGGTTCTGCCGGTGTGGTAGTTTTCGATCGCAACTTCGAGGGCTTCGCGCCCCATGACCGAACAGTGCATCTTCTGCTCCGGGAGCCCTCCGAGAAACGTGGCGATATCCTGGTTGGTTACCTTCTCGGCTTCCTCAATCGTCATGCCCTTGATCATCTCGGTCAGGGCTGACGAGGAGGCAATGGCGCTGGCGCAGCCGAACGTCTGGAACTTTGCATCAGAGATACGCCCGTCGTCACCCAACTTGAATGTCAGCTTCAAGGCGTCCCCGCAGGCCAGCGAGCCGACCTCTCCAATGCCGTCGGGGCTCTCAACGACCCCCACGTTGCGTGGATTCTTGAAGTGATCCATTACTTTGTCTGTATAATCCCACATGGGTTGTATTCCTTTCTTCAGTTAAGGCGTGCATTGTAGTCATCTTTTGGGAGCGGGGCAAGCGAGGAGGTGGGGTGGGCTCATTATGATGCGGATGCTTGCATGCATGGGGAACGACACGTTCGTGGTTGATTCTGAGGATTTGGATGGAGAACTCGCGCATGGCTGATCTGGCTGCCACAACGAAAGTACGGTCGTCAAACAGCGCCAGCTGCTCATGGCTCGTAGGGCAGGGGATGCATCGGTGTCGATTCTGATTTGCGATTTGGATGGAGCGGTCGCCGCTGATGAGTATATTCGTGTCTAGGTTAGGAGGCCAGACGAGGACGACGGCTACAATCAATGTGCAGGTCGATACAGATACGGCCAGTGCTTTTGCTGCGGCCCCCGAGGAGGACCGTAACAAACTGTCTTCGCTGTGGGGTGTACTTGTGCACGAATACCAATCAGCCGCAAGGCCGTTTCAGAATGTCATGGACGATCTCGGTCGCAATGCGAAGGCACGAGGTCTGACTCCTAAGAAACTTGCATCCATCCTGAATGACGAGTGATATGGATCACTGCGTCTTTGATGCGAATGTTATCGTGAGTGCGGCGCTGCTGCCCAAATCTACTCCGCGCCGCGCCTTTGATTCAGCTTCCTCAAAAGGAACCATACTCCTTTCACAGGCTATGCTTGTCGAACTCGATGTCGTCCTACGTCGGCCCAAGTTGAATAAGTACGTTAGCGAAGAAAAACGAATACAGTTTCTGGTCGCATTGATCCATGATGGCAAACTTGTGGATGTGGCGCAGACGATAACGGACTGACGGGATCCCAAAGACAACAAGTACCACGAGCTCGCTGGTGACGGTCATGCCGCCTGTATCGTGTCCGGCGATGATGACCTGCTGTGTCTACACCCATATCGAGGCATCCCAATCCTGACGCCTCCAGTTTTTCTTGATCAGCCCGCATAAGGGTAGACACCTCCTCTGCGCCTCCTTCTGCATTGGACAATCCTGGCTGAATAGTCGATAGTGCATGCTTACGTCCAAGGGGAGGCTTGCATGCTGGCTAAAGTGAATTCCGCCGCCGTCTATGGCGTCGATGCGTATCCGGTCGAGATCGAGGTGAACGCCGCCTCACGGGGCGATCCGCAGATCGTGATCGTGGGCTTGCCTGATGCTGCGGTGAAGGAGAGCAAGGACCGCGTCTATACCGCGCTTACCAACTCCGGCTACCGCCCCCACATCGGCCGCACGACCGTAAATTTAGCGCCGGCGGATATTAAGAAGGAAGGTCCTATCTTCGATCTGCCTATCGCGTTGGGGCTACTGGCGGCGATGGAGGATATCGAGCCGCAGAAGTTCGCGAACATGGCAATGGTGGGTGAGCTGGCGTTGAGTGGGGAGGTGCGCCGGGTCAAGGGCGTGCTGCCCATCGCCATGCGTGTGCGTGAAGAGGGGCTGCACGGCATTATCGTTCCGTTTGACAATGCTGAAGAGGCGGCTGTGGTGGAAGGCCTCAACGTCTACCCGGTCCGCACTCTGCGTGAGGCGGCCGAGATGCTGGATGGCGGCGGTTTGCCCGAGCCCTGCAAAGTGGGGCTTGACCTCCTGACCAAGGGCCTCGACAGCTACTTGGAAGACTATGCCGATGTGAAGGGCCAGGAGCTGGCGAAACGGGCGATGGAAGTGGCGGTCAGTGGCGGACACAATGTCCTGATGATTGGCCCGCCGGGTACTGGCAAGACGATGCTGGCGAAGCGGATTCCTTCGATCCTTCCTCTGTTGCATTTGGAAGAGGCGCTGGAGAGCACGAAGATTCACAGTATTGCCGGCATACTGAAGGCGCATGAGGCGCTGGTGACAACGCGACCGTTTCGGTCCCCGCATCACACCATCTCGGATGCGGGGTTGTTGGGCGGCGGGGCGCATCCGGTGCCGGGCGAGGTGAGTCTGGCTCATCGTGGCGTGTTGTTCTTGGATGAGCTCCCTGAATTCCATCGTAACGTGCTCGAAGTGCTGCGGCAGCCACTTGAGGATGGCCAAGTTACGGTGTCGCGTGCTGCGGCCAGCGTGACGTTTCCGTGTCAGTTTATGCTCGTGGCTGCCATGAATCCTTGCCCGTGTGGATTCTTTGGCGATTCCAAGCGCGAGTGTCGCTGCAGTGACCGGCAGGTGCAGACCTATCGCAACAAGATCTCAGGCCCGCTTCTGGATCGCATCGATATCCATATCGAAGTTCCTACAATTGAGTATGCTCAGCTATCTTCTATGGGGGCAGGGGAGCCCTCCGCGCAGATCCGTAGTCGCGTGACGCAGGCGCGGCGTGTACAGCGGACACGCTTCAGGGAGGTGGATCGGCTGCACTGTAATGCGGAAATGGGAGCACGCAATATGCAAACCTACTGCCGACTCGAAGCTGAAGCGCAGGGGATGCTGCGCAACGCGATTGAGGAACTCAACTTCAGCGCCCGCGCCTACGACCGCATCCTCAAAGTCTCACGAACCATCGCCGACCTGGCCGGCAGCGACACGATCCAGTCCGAGCATGTCTTCGAAGCCGTCCAATACCGCACGCTCGACCGGCAGTTATGGGTGTAATGTGAACCGCGCCGCACTCTCACACTGTTCGCACACCGAGAAATACTCATCAAAGAGGGTCTTCCGAAGAATCTGTGGGTAGAAATGGGGAATATACTGCCCGGCAGGCAAGATCTTTTCGATGACTAAGCATTTGGACTTGTTGTGCATGCGCTGGTTGGTGCGGTTGGGGATGATGCCGTCGATCATTCCCTGTAACGGAGAGGGGTCCATCCGGCCCGCTATGGGGCGGTAGTGTCTGAATTCAAGGTTCGGGTGGACGGTCGCCAGGAAGGCAGCGGCATCGACATTGCGCGCCGAGGTCATGTGATCGGCGATGACGCGAACCTTAACGCCTCGCTTGGCGGTCCGGATGAGCTCGTAGACTAGGAGGCGGCCCACCTCGTCATCGCTGAATATGAATGTCTGTATATCGATGTTCTTCCGGGCCTTCCGAATGAGGTGCAGGCGCAGGATGAGCGCATTGATCCCGCTGTTGACGACGCAGACATAGTTGCTCTCAGAAGCGTCCTTGCCCTCGTGCAGTCCAAGGACGGCACGCTTGACGAACAGGTGAAGCGGGGAGGATGGGGCCGATACGGCGCGCGCCGGCTGCCGTGACTGGATCGGTCGGCGAGTCGGCTGTGCAGGGGTAGGGCGTGACGTAGCGGCCGGGGCAGGGGGTGACGGGTCACTTGTGGGTGCCTGTTCCTGTTACACGGCCGACTTCTCAAAGGTGTTCGCTTCATGCGTGTCCTTCTCCAGCCAATCCAGGAACCCCTGTCCCTGCACGGCTGTGGAATCCGCCAGGCTGACGGCAAGTATCTCGCATCCCGATTTCCCGATAGCGTGGTGCATCATGTCATTTCTTCTGTCGTGCATTGTGCCGTGTCGATTTGGGCGTGGCAAGTGTTGAAACCTTCTTTGACAGGTTGTGACGGTGAGTGGATACTGGATCGATATGAGAAAGTGCTTACACGGCATTGGCATCAGCCTACTGACGTTGGCCCTCTCCGCCCTGGGGGGAGAAGATCGGACGCGTGCGGAGATAGACGCCCGTATAGCGGAGGCTGGCCGGACTCATCCGGGCTGGTGGGATTCGGTGGTTCTCGACTACCCGAAGTCACTACGGTTGGACTGGCCGGAAGCGCGCGAGGAGAAGCGGTGGGAGCCTGAACGCAACCCGGGGCAGTACCTGACGGGTATCGTCTACCTCGACCCTGAGAAATGGCGCGCCACAGCCAAGCTGTTTCACCACATGTTGTCAGTCAACCGCGACCGCGTGGGAGTGAGGGCGCGTATCATGGACCGGCTGGGGCATATCTACGGGAGCCTCCTGGCTGACTACGCGCGCGGAGCGTTCTGGTGCCGATCGGCGGCCAAGGCGGGCGTGACATCGACCGACCAGAAAGTGGAGTTGGCGCGGTGCTACGGGAAGCTTGGCAGCCGCGAGATGGCTGCGGAAACGCTGTTGGAGCTACGTTATCCCAACAGCAGCGCGGTCTTGGTCTGGGCCGAGACCGGGGATTTGGATCGTGCGCTGCGGGTGGCTGATGTGGCTGGTGTGGGACGCCAGGCCGCTCAGGTTAACCTGGCAGCCGGGGAGGCGTGCCGTTCGCAGGGTGATTATGGTCGTGCAAAGGCCTATTACGGTAGGATTGTCGGCGGGTCGGTGCGCGGCAACCGGCGGCGGACGGATATCTACCGGCGTTGTGCAGGCGACGCCCTCGCGGTTTGCCCGGTAATGGAGCACTTGGACCTGGCCGCACTGGGTGACGGAGTGTTCAAGGGTAGCGCGACCGGTTTTCGAGGCAACGTGGAGGTGTCTGTAACCGTCAGAGACCATGCGATTGTAGCGGTAGACGTTCTAGACCACCGGGAAGACTGGTTCTTTACGTCGCTGAGGGATATACCTCGCCAGCTTGTGGCAAAGCAGGGGTTCGAGGGTATTGATGCCGTGACGGGGGCGACCGTGACGTCCGTCGCGATAGTGAACGCAGCGGCGAGGGCGCTCGATCGGTAAGAGTGGTAGGCGATCCGGGAACGCGATCGAAGCGGAAGAGTAGGGGGCAACGGGTGAAGTGTCAGCAAGTGCGATGGAGGCTCTGGATTCCCCTGGTGATTGTGGTGGCGACCGTGTTGGCCTACCTGAACACGTTTGCAAACCCGTTCATCTTCGACGACGAGCTCATCATTGTGAACAACCCCGATCTGCACCGGTTGCGGGTCGGCATTGCCGCGCGCTGGCTGGTGAATCTGACGTTCAAGATCAACTATGCCACGGGGCAGCTCCGGGTGGCGGATTACCATGCCGCGAACCTGCTGATTCATGTAGTGGCGGCGCTTGTGCTCTACGGGGTGGTGCGGCGGACACTGCGCCTGCCGCGTGTTGGCGACGCATGGAAGCGGCATGGCGACATGCTTGCCGGTGTGGTAGCCGTGCTGTGGGCTGTTCATCCGCTCCAAACCCAGAGCATCACGTATATCTGTCAGCGCTACGAATCCATGATGGGCCTGTGTTATCTGGCCACGCTCTTTACTTTCGTTCGGGGTGTGCAGGCGGCCGGTCAGCGGCGTGCGGCGGCTTGGTACGGATTGTCCGTTGTTGTCTGTCTGTTGGGGATGGGAACGAAGGAACCCATGGTGACGGCTCCGCTTGTCATACTCCTGTACGACGTCCTGATCGCGGCGCCTTCGCCGCGCGCGGCTTTGCGCGAGCGGGGGTTGGTTCACGTGGGGCTCTGGCTGACCGTCGGTGTGTTCGCACTGCTTGAGATGCAGATGTTTTGCGTGGTTGGGCAGAGAGGGCAGGGAGTTACGCTGGCCATAACTCCGCTCTCCTATCTGCTGACACAGATGCAGGTAATTCCGCACTACCTGCGGTTGAGCGTCGTTCCCTATCCACTCTGCTTCGACTACGCGTGGCCGCTTGTGAGCGACTGGACAGAGGCTGTGGTGCCCGGGTTCGTTCTCGTTGGATTAGGTCTGGTGACGTTGTGGTTGTTTCTGCGTCGTCGCCCGGAATCGTTTCTGGGGTTGTGGTTCTTCTGTATCCTTGCCCCGACTTCCAGTGTGGTTCCTGTTCCCGATGCGGCCTATGAGTACCGCATGTACCTGCCACTGGCAGCGGTGTTGAGTCTTGTCGTTTTGGGTGTCTATCGTCTCCTTTATTCCAGAATAATCGAGAACCGGCCGCTCTCCGTGGTGGGGATGGCGGCTGTTGCGGCGCTGGTGATGGGTGGCATCACCATGACTGTCCAGCGCAACAGGGTCTATCGTTCGGCGTTGACGGTGTGGGCGGATGTCGTCAGGGCGCGTCCGGAGAATCTCCGGGGCCGGTTGAACTTCTCCAGCGCGCTGCTTACTGTAGGGCGTGATGTCGAGGCTGAGCGGGAGGCACGGACAGTGGCTGAACAGCTGGCTCACTGTACGACGTTGAGTGCCGAAGATATTCCTGCGTGGGGGCGGACGGCGCAAGAATCGGATCTGTACCGGGATGCCCGCCACTACGCCATCGCGCACAACTACCTAGGCATCGCATGCATAAAGCGGGGCGATACGTCGACCGCCGAGTCTCACTTTGCCGAGGCCGTTCGGCTACTTCCGCAGTTCGAGGATGCGGCGCGGAATCTTCGCCAGGTGCGCAGCAAGTAGGGAAACGCGCACGGGTTTGGTAGCCGCACGCAGTGCGGCCCTACATCAGTTGGCCCATGTATCCCCAATAAAAAGAAAAGCCCCGCCGAAGCGGGGCTCTTCCATCAGATTGATTCAACTGAATCGATCAATTAACCGGCGAACTGATGGGCCGTCGGTGAGGTAACATTGCAGGCCGGATCCGAACCGATGTTGTGGTACGTGTAGGTGCCGCCGCCCGGGCATTCCGGAGTCGTGGCGCCCTTGATGTACTCGTCGACGCTCACCGTCACAACGGCTGAGCCATCGCTCGACTTGGAGGCCATCGCCCACTGCTCTTTGCCGCCGTCGATCTGACGAAGGTTGTTGATGCAGGCGTTCTGCTGAGACGTATTACGAGCCTTCACGAATGAAGGAATCGCAATCGCCGCCAACAGACCAATAATCGCCACAACGATCATGATCTCTACCAGTGTGAAACCTTGCTTCTTACTCATCGCATTCTCCTCTCGGTTAGTGGGCTGCGACCTTTGCCCGTTTGTAAACTCTGTTCGGCGGACTTAATGAGCAGTAGCCGTGCCAACTATGGTTTCTCACCCCTCGTTTTCATGAGAATCCATTGTCTTCTATGAGAATAGTATTGTGCAATTCGCAAAGTGATATATATGGGATGCCAATAGATGCGCTTGACTCTGCGCGTTGGGATTGTCATCTTTGCAAATAAGAGAATCGCTTCTCTTTTGTGATAGTAGAATTGTTCAGGTATGTACACGAGTGTTCTCGATTGTACTGCAATCATGTGCGCATAGAGCTGGATGGTGTCGGGGGCAGTGGGGTCTCTTATCTTCTCACGCGTGAGAAGGAGTGGAAGCTTACTCTCCGTCTTCCGGAAGCTTCCGATAGAGAGTGGCGAGGCTGATCTTGAGGGTCTTGGCTGCCTCCTCCTTATCGCCACCGGAGAGAGACAGTACGTGCTGGAGGTACTCCTTCTCTTTGGCGCGCAGGAATGCCTTGAGGGACCTGCCGCGATCGCCATCGTCAGAAAGAGCGTCGTCGGCCTGTATAGGAGCGGCGGCAACCTTGGCGGGGAGGTCTTCCTTGGTGATCTTGCCTTCGCGTGCGAACGTGATGGCGTGTGTCACGGCGTTCTCAAGCTCGCGAACGTTGCCCGGCCAGGTGTACGACTCGAAAATGGCGGCGACGTCGGGATCCATGAGCGGAGCTGTCTGGCCCTCGATGGTTTCTCTCTTAAGGACATGGTAGACCAGTGGCAGGATATCCTCGGGGCGCTCACGCAGGGGCGGAATTTGGATGGGGATCACGCTCAGGCGATAATAGAGGTCCTCGCGGAAACTCCCGCCCTTGATCATCTCTTCCAGCGAGGTGTTGGTGGCGGCAAGAACGCGTGCATCAATGGAGATATTTTCGTTACTTCCCACCCGGCGTACCTCTTTCTCCTGCAACACACGCAAGAGTTTGCCTTGGATGCTGAGAGGCATGGACGATATCTCGTCGAGAAGAATGGTTCCACCGGAGGCGGCTTCGAGCAGCCCCTCCTTGTCACACGAGGCACCCGTAAAGGCCCCCTTAACGTGTCCAAACATCTCGGATTCGAGCAGGGGCTCGGGTAGCGCGGCGCAGTTAACAGCCAGGAATTTCTTGTCTTTGCGACGGCTATAGGCGTGAATCGCTTTGGCCACCAGTTCTTTGCCAGTGCCGCTTTCGCCGCCGATGAGTACGGTTGCATCGGTCGGGGCGACCCGCTGGATCATGTCGCATACGGCCTGCATGGATCGGCTTTCGGCCACGATGCTCTTGAGATGATAGCGTGTGTTGAGTTGGGCTTTGAGGTCGGCATTCTCGGTGATGGCCTTGTTGTAGTCGATTGCCCGCTGCACAGTGATGAGCAGTTCGTCGACCTTGAAGGGCTTGGTTACATAGTCGAATGCGCCCAGCTTGAGCGCCTCGATGGCGGTCTCAACTGATCCGTAGGCTGTCAGCATAATGACCGACATGCCGGGGCACTGTTCATGAGCCTGTTGGAGCAACTCCATGCCGTTGACCGGGCTCATCCGGATATCGGTGATCATTAGATCGAATTCACCGGACGCAACGAGTTCGGCTGCATTCTCACCTCCGAGAACGGCTTGTACCTCGTAGTCCTCGGCCTTAAGCAGCGTACTCAGTACACTGAGGATGCTGGGCTCGTCATCAACAAGAAGAATCTTGGCCATAGGTACATTCCGATCATTGTGCGGTGTGTCTGCACAAATCGGAGGAAGTATAGGTAGGCAAGGGCTTTGGGTAAAGGGGTTTTCTCAGATTTAATAATAGGTCTTTAGGCCTACCCGCCGCCGACGACTTCGCCCATTTTGAAGATGGGGAGGAACATGCAGAGTACGATGCCACCAATGATGACGCCCAGGAATACCATGAGTAGAGGCTCGAGGAGAGAGGTCAGTCCGGACAGCATGGTGTCGACTTCGTCATCATAGAAATCGGCAATACTATCCATCATCTCGTCAATCTTGCCCGTTTTCTCACCGGCCTGGAGCATGCGGACCATCATAATAGGAAAGACGGTCTGCTCAATCATCGCACCAGAGAGGGGTTCGCCTTTCTCGACAGATTCCCGTGCATTCATGACGATGCGACCGGCAACCTTATTGCCGGTGGCCCCGGAACAGATTTCCAGGGCGCTCAGAATAGGAACACCACTGCGGATGAGCTGTCCGAAAGTACGTGCAAAGCGTGCGGCAGCGACCTTCTTGTTGAGCTCGCCGAACACGGGTGTACGCAAGACGAAATTATCGAACGAGTAAGCGCCCTGCTCGGTCTTCTTCCACCGCTTGAACATGACCACGAAGACCATAACAACGATACCGACATAGATCCCGTAGGCGCGCAGGAAGTCACTGACGTTGAGCAGGGCCTGGGTAGGTGCCGGGAGGTCAGCACCGAAGTCGGCGAACATCGCTCCGAAGACGGGCACGATGAAGACGATCATACCGATGGCGATGGCGAAGGCGATACAGAGAACGATGATCGGGTACATCATGGCTGACTTCACCTTGCGGCGCAGCTTGGCACTGGCCTCAAGGAAGCCGGCCAGTCGGCCCACGGTCTCGGCCAACTGTCCGCCTGTCTCACCACCGCAGACCATATTGGCATAGAGATCGTTGAAGACGGAGGGGAAGGCGCGTAACGATTCGGAGAAGGCTGATCCGTTCTCAATGGAGGCCCTGATTTGTGCGATGACCAGCTTGAAGTTGGGATTGTCGGTCTGTTCCTCGAGCGCTTCGAGCGCGCCCACAATCGGCATGCCGGCCGTGAGCATGGCGCTGAGCTGTCGGGAGAAACTAGGGAGGGATTCGTTGGCAATCTTCTTGGCACCCGGTACATGCCCCTTCCGCTTGGCCTTGGCTCCGGGGGCCGGGGCGCGTTGGGACTTGATCTCCTTGCGGCGTCCGCCCGAGGCGGCGCGGTTGTCGCGGGTTGAATACTTGGCTTTCTGCCTGACAACTGGACTCACGCGGGGATCCTTTCTAATCGCTTCCGGTTACTTCGAGCGCCGCCTCAAGGCTGGTCACGCCTTCCTTAACGCGTGTCAGCCCGGCTTGCTTCAGGCTCACCATGCCGGCATCGCATCCGAGATGCAGTAGTTCGGATGTGTTGGCGCCGCGAATGATGGCGTCGCGGATGGGGTCCGTGATGAGCAACACCTCCATAATGGCGCCGCGCCCCTTGAAGCCGCCGGCGCAGCGCGGGCAGCCGTTGGCTTTGTATAGGGTGCAGCCGTCAAAAAAGTTGGGATCGATGTGGTTCTGGCGCAGAACGTCGGGCGAGACTTCGGTGGGCTTCTTGCACGCGGGACAGATGCGGCGGTAGAGGCGTTGGGCTTGCGCGAGCACGAGGGCTGAACCCAGCATGAAAGGCTCGATACCCATATCGATCAGGCGTGTCACGGCCCCGGGCGCACTGTTGGTGTGCAGCGTGCTGAGTACGAGGTGGCCGGTGAGCGCGGCCTTGATGGCGATCTCGGCGGTCTCGCCGTCACGGATTTCGCCGACCAGCACGATGTCGGGGTCCTGGCGCAGGATCGAGCGCAGGGCCGACGAAAAAGTCAAGCCGACCTCTGCATGCATCTGCACCTGGTTGATGCCCCCCAACTGGTACTCGACCGGATCTTCACAGGTAATGATGTTAACATCCGGCTGGTTCAGCTCCTGTAAGCAGGAGTAGAGCGTTGTGGTCTTGCCGCTACCGGTCGGGCCGGTCACGAGCAGGATTCCGTGTGGCTGAGTGATGGCGTGCTGCATGCACTCCTCGGAGTACTTGTCGAGTCCGAGGGCCGAGAGGCTGGGGGATAGCGAGCTCTTGTCGAGCGTACGCATCACGACCTTCTCACCGTGTACGGTTGGCAGAATGCTGATGCGCAGGTCGACCTCTTTCCCTAGGGCCTTGATGTTGAATCGGCCGTCTTGAGGGATACGACGTTCTGCAATATCGAGGTCGGACATGATCTTGATACGCGAAATGACGGCGTTTTGCAGGTTCTTAGGTGGACCGGGACGCTCGGATAGTTTGCCGTCAATACGGTAGCGCAGGCGAACGGACTTCTCCATCGGCTCAATATGAATGTCACTGGCACCGGTGCGCAGGGCTTCAACCAGTATCATGTTAACCATGCGGATGACCGGTGCTCCTTCGGCGGTCTCGAGCATTTCATCGAGGCTCTGCTCGTCGTCCTGGCCGTCGAGAATCTGCACATCGCTGTCGTCGCGCATCAACTCTTCCATGTCGAGTCCCTGCGTCGTTTCAGTGAAGAGTTTGCTGAGTGCGTCGGAGAGGGCCTGTTCGGAGGCGACGAGTGGGACGACCTGGAGGCCTGTCGCGGTTGCGATCTCGTCCAAGCCTGGCAGATCAAAGGGATCGGCCACCGCTACGGAGATCATCTTTCCGACGCGTGCGACGGGCATGACGGTCTGCTTCTTCATCAGCTCGCGCGGTATGAGTTCGAGAACATGGGGGTGTGGCGTAAGGTGGGTTATACTCAGCGGCCCAATCCCGAGATACTCAGAGAGTGCCAGCACCATCGCATCGGCATCGACCAGCCCATGTTCGACAAGGTACTTCTCAAGGCGCTCGCCCTGGTTGCCCGCCTTCTTCTCGGCGGTAGCAAGGGCGGCAGGGTCGAGCCCTGCATCCCTGATAAGGATGTCGGTAAACTTGCCGCTGTAGGGTTCTTTCCCCATGCCTCTCCCTGCTTTTCTTCAGTAGGATCAAGTACAAGATAGCAGAAGTTGTGCCGTGTTCAAGATTTGAGGGAGCTTTTTGCATTGTGGCCCTTTCCGTCGCATCCACCGATATGGAAGGCCGAGCGCAAGACTCTCAGAATCTGCTTGCGTTTGGTGCTGCGGTTGTCTATTTAAGAACTCAAGCGCTTTCTGTTTTCTCTACCTGTCGTTGGCGCTTTGGTGTGGGGGCCTGATGCTCAACCGTATCCATCGTTTTCTGCCGGCTCTTATCCTGCTGTGCGGTATTCTGGCCTATGTTAGCAGCTTTGGCGGTGCTTTCATTTTTGACGACATGTCTCACATCGCCCGTAGCAGGAAGATTGCCAACCTGTCCGCCTATGTCATGGGGTCATCCCGTCCTCTAACGGCGCTGACGTTCCACTTGAACTACCTCGTAAGCGGACGCGAACCTGTTGACTATCACGCCGTGAACATTCTGATTCATCTTGGCGCGGCGCTGCTGCTCTATGGCATTGTTTGGCGTACGCTGCTGGCGGGAGGCATCGCCGAACGCTGGGGGGACGGACGCCGGTGTGCTGTGGCGTTCCTCTCGGCTCTTCTCTGGGTGGTGCATCCCCTCCAGACGGGAGGCGTGACCTACATCGTCCAAAGGGCCGAGTCTCTAATGGGCTTCCTCTATCTGTTGACGCTGTACGCTGTCGTGCGATCGGCCGCGCCTGGTAGACGCGGAGCCTGGGTGTTTACGGCTGTTGCAGCCTGTTCTCTGGGGATGGCGGCCAAACCGATCATGGTGACGTGTCCTCTGATGGTTCTGCTCTATGATCGAACCTTCCTCACTTCGTCATTTCGTGAGGCGATCCGCTCCCGCAAAGTTCTCTATTCCGGGCTGGCGGCGTCGTGGGTGGTGCTGCTTGTGTTGGTGCTTACGCCGAACGAGTCATCTGGGTCGGCGGGGTTTTCTGTGGCGACAGTATCACCCTTGCGCTACCTGGCGACACAGCCAGGTGTTGTGTGTCACTACATGAAGCTTATTCTATGGCCGCGTCACCTGGCTCTGGACTATGCCTGGCCCCCGGCATTGGCGGTTGAGGATGTCATCGGTCCCGCCGTGCTCGTCGTATGCCTCATTGTCATTGCAGTGCGTGGAACGTGGAGGCGCTCTTGGGCGGGGTTCTGTCTGTTGTGGTTCTTCGCTGTTTTGGCCCCGTCTTCAAGTTTTGTTCCGGTGCTTGACTACGCGTTCGAACATCGGGTCTACCTTCCGCTGGCGGGGCCAGCCATACTGTTTGCCGGTGTTTTTGTCCATGTCGTGGAGGTCCTCGCACGGCGATCCAGGTCGCGGGTCCTGGTGGTTTCCATGGCGTCGGTGATCCTGTCGGCAGTCGTGCTTGCGTTGATGCACAGAACCATCAAGCGCAACGGGGACTATGCATCGTTGATTCAGATCACAAGGAGCAATGCGCAGGTTCGCCCTCACAATTTCCGGGCGAGAGTGATGGTGATCGATGTACTCCTGGAGGACTTGGGGTTTGAGGCTGCTGAGCAGGAAGCGAGGCAATTGATCCTGGATATCAAGCGGGCGAAGTCCGAGGGAGGAAGACTGTATGCAACATCGGCCTCTGATCCGGATTTCTTTCTCCCTCACGCGACTATGCGTGTAGCGCAGGCCTTGCTGTTCATGGGGCGCCATGCTGAATCCATTCCGATGTTTGAGGAAGCGTTACGGTTGGATCCTGACTTGGGTGCCGGGCATCACGACCTGGCTGTGGCACTGGCGGCAATGGGAAGGTACGAGGATGCGTTACGCGAGGTGAATCGCTCGATCGAGATTGATCCGGATTTCTCCGCATCGTTGATGCTGTCCGGTCTGCTGGCCGTGCGCCGGGGGGATTACCGCGAGGCCCGGATAGTGATCGAGAGAAGTGTTACGCTGGATGAGAGGAGCACGATCGGTCGCCTCGAGCTGGCCTGGTTGCTGGCCACGGCGCCGGACCCGGGTGCCCGGGACGGTTCGCGCGCGGTTGAGCTGGCCTTGGATGTCTGTTCCCGCACGGGAGAGCAGAGCCCCAGGGCGCTGGATGTATTGGCGGCCGCCTACGCCGAGTCGGCCCGGTTTGAGATGGCGGAGGCAACCGCGCTGCGGGCACTGGAGATGGTGCAATCGGGCGGAGACGACCAGGCACCTGATGGTGCGGCCCGGCTCAGTACGATTGTTTCCGACGCTGAATCGATAGCGCAGAGACGGCAATGCTATGCCAACGGCTTGCCGTGGCGGCAAAGGGGAAAGGGCTATTCCCGGGGAGAGCGTGGCGCTCCTTCCTTGAGTCAAGAGAGAGAACCTGTTAAGTAGCAGATGGATATCAACGGTGAAGAAGGCCTTCTCACTATATGAGGGGAACACAATGGCAGATGGTGCAAGCGACAAGGGACGCAAACAACTTGAGGAGGAGGTCTGGTCTGCTATCGGGGCATTCGAGCAGATCCTCGAGGCCATGCCGGATGATCGGTCGTCGCTCGAGACGCTCTCTCACGCCTACGGACAGATCGGCGACCATGCCAAGGCCTACGAATACCTGTTGCGTTTAGGACGGGTCCTCGTGAAGGAGGGCGAGCAGGGCGCGGCGTGGGACCTGCTGGACCGCCTGCGCGAACTGGGTGGTTCTGATTCGACCGGTATCAAACTGATTGCCGATATCGAGGCGATGTCGGCTGTGACCGTGCCCCCGCTCGCGCCGGCCCCCACGGTGGATGCGGCTCCCGCAGCGGTCAACACAACCCCCAACATCTCAGAAGAACTGGCCTTCACCTGGAACCTGTTGCAGGCGAGTGAGATCACGCAGGAGGAGTATGCGTCGGTTGTGCAGGACCTGACCGAGATGTCGGGGAGCGATTCCTCGGTGACCGTCTCGGTCTTGCACGCGCTCGAGGCGCGCGGCTACAAAGGACTGGACCGGGTGGTGGTGTATGCCTCGCAGGATTGCGGGATACCTTATATCTCGCTCGACAGCATTGACATCACGGAGGAGGCGGGATGCCTGTTGCCCTTGGCTTTCGTTGTGGGCCGTGGTGCCCTGGTGTTCGATTTTGTGGGGCCGCACGCGTTGGCCGTGGTGATGAATCCGTACGACCCCGGACTACGCAAGGACGTTGAGCAGTTGGCCGGACGGCCCTGCGACTTCTATCTCACGCAGGCCTCCGAGTTCGACCGCGCGGTCGACCGCATCACGGCTATCGAGGTCGATGCGGCTTCCGTGGAAGGATAGCCCTTCCTTTCGCTCGCTATCGGGTCGACATGCCTACCTTGATGGTGCGCCGTTCGCCCTGGTACTCCAGTTCCACGCTTTGACGAGCCACGGCGAGTACGCGCGCCCCCTCGACCGTTTCGTTGACGGCCAGGACCTGGTCGTTCAAAATCGCCGATCCGTTCTGCCCTCTGCCGATGACGCCTTGCAGTGTCAGGGACGGCCATTTCATCGGGGCGACCGGTTGGGTTGCGACCGGTACGGGCGCGGGCTTGGGGGCTTGTTGAGGGGCAGGCTTGACGGCGGACTTCGATTGCGCGACAGGTGCCGGTGCGACTGGCTTGGGTGTTGCGGCTGGCTTGGCAATCTTGGTTGGCGGTGGTGCGACGGCGGGTTTCGTTGCTTCAGGAGCCTGCGACTCCACAGGCGCAACACTGACCGCCGGCGACTCCACAGCCTCAACACTGACCGCCGGCGTGGCCACCATCGCATCCCCGTCTGGTTGCTTCCACTGTTGAACGGCAAAGGCGATCATCCAGATAGCGCCACCGACAAGAAGCGCGATCACGAAGAGGATGCCGAGCAGTGTAGGTAGCGCGCCTTTCTCCTTCTTTTGTGCCCTGGGTTTCTTGGTCTTGCCGGCTGGCTCCTTCTCGGTTTCGGGTGCCTTCTCAACCACCGGGGCTGGTGCCGGGGCCGGGGCTGGTGCCGGGGCTGGTGCCGGGGCTGGTGCCGGCGCCAGAGGAGGAGGGGGAGGAGGTGGTGGTGCGGCTTCCGGTGTCTCTGGGGCGGTCGGTTGCGAGATGCCTTTCTCTTCTTCTTCTTTTTCTTCTTCCTGCTGTCGTCTCAAGGCTTCCTGAATAAGACTCATGTAGTACCCTCCAGCTGTTTGATCGCTTTCTTGACGCAGCGGGCATCGATGGCACGCGTGCGGCTGACATAGCCGGCCAGCAGTGCATTGTCGCATACCGCATTGATCAGGCGGGGTCCGCCCCTGGAATAGCGGTGTACCTCGCGAACGGCCCCTGCGTCGAATGTGACCGCCCCATCTGCTCCCGCTACCCCGAGACGGTGGTCAATATAGTTGGCCGTATCATCAAGCGTCAGCGGCGGGATATGGTAGCGCACAGTGATGCGCTGGCGTAGCTGGCGCAGGTCGGGCCGCGAGAGTCGCTCGCGCAGCTCGGGCTGACCGCACAGCACAATCTGCATCAGCTTATGTTGGTCGGTTTCAAGATTCGACAGCAGGCGTACCTGCTCCATGAGCTGGGGCGAGAGATTCTGGGCTTCGTCGATGACCAGCGCGACGTTGATGCCTTCGTGGTTGCGCTCCAACAGGAACCGGTTGAGTCGCTCGATATAGGCGAGACGATCGCGCCCGCCGGCTTCGAGGCCGAAGTCATTCAGCATGGAGCGCAGTAGCTGTGTCTCGGTCAGGGAGGGGTTGAGTATGAGGGCTGTCTCGACGCTGCTGTCGAGGTCGCTCAACACGGCGCGACAGAGCGTGGTTTTGCCGGAACCCACCTCGCCTGTCAGCTCGATGAACCCCTTGCGCTGCATAATACCGTACATCAGGTGGTTGTAGGCTTCGCGGTGGTGCGGCGCGAAGTAGAGAAAACGCGGGTCGGGCGTGATATTGAAAGGAAACTCACTCAGACCGTAGAACTCAAGATACATAGTCTTTCTGCCTCACGCCTCTTGTCGGGTGCTTCAACACGTAGCGAACTAATGATTGCAGTGCTCGCCGTGGATATGTTCATCCGCTTCAACTGAGCCACACAGCATGCTTCGTTCGTCCTCGCTTTGCAATAGATTATTCCAGACTGCGGCTCCCAGCAGAGCCGGTTCATCGCCCCGCTCAAGCGTTTCGATCCGTTCCAGCAGGGATGTGCGCTCGGGGAACATGCGCAGGATCTCGCGGAGACCGACAATGGCCTGCTCCCGCTCGCCATCCACTTCGAGGATCAGGCTCCGGTAGAGCAGGAGGCGGGCCCGGTCCATGCGGGCATCCTCATCCGTTGCGGCGAGGTGCGAAGGCCAGAAGGCGAGGGCAGCATCGAGGCAGCTGCGAGCATCGGCCACGCGGCCACGATAGAGGTAGAGTCGCGCCCGCTCGAGCTGGATCTCGTACTGGAACGGGTTGGCGACCTGGGCGTCCTTGAGCATCTGCTGGGCGATGTCGATTTCTCCCACCTCGTGGTGCAGCCAGAATGCGGCCACGAGCACAAAGTCCACATTGTGCGGGTTCATGGCGGTTGCGAGGCGCAGCCAGGCGAGGATCTCGCGCGAAGCCTTCCCCGCAGCGTGCCTATGCACGTTGGGTCTCAGTTCGGAAAGCCGTTGCTGAAACCAGGTGCCGTGGATCGCCTCCTCGTGCTCGTGTCTAACGCCGCAGTGGAAGTAGAGATCGGCCATCTCGTAGAAGTAGCCGGAGACCCCCAGCCGGCTTTCCCCGAGCAGAACCTCGCCGGCGGAGCGCTGATTGGATCGGTATAGCGTCGGCATGCGTGCCTGGATCTGGCAAGACAGCGCAAACGCCCCACCCACCATCAGAATGACCATCCATGGGACAAGCTTCTTAGATCCCTGACACCTGATCCCTGACACCTGATCCCTCTCCCTAGTACCCGCTCAGACTGCCCCGCGCGAAATGCTTGCTCCGATAGGCCACCCAGGCCAGGGCCAGGAAAATGGCCGTGACGAGCAGCCCGTAGGCGGTAATCATGAGAAATGTTGTGAGCGAGATGGTGCCGTAGTTGTGCAGCACGCGCATGCGCAGGTCGAAAATCTCGAAGTGCGGCAGTAGGTTATAGAGAAAGAGCATCAACCCGCCGCGCACGCCGCCGGCTTCGGCGACAAACTCAGGGATGCGCGGCACGAGGAGGAAGGAGGTGGCGGTCAGCGCGCCGGTCAGCGTGGCGGCGGCATCACTGTTGAGTCGCGCTGAGAACATCAGTGCTGCTGCAATGATGATGGCAATCACCATGCCGTGCAGAACGATGGCCTCAAGTGCCACCCCTATCGGCAAGGTCCATCCCTTCAGCATCGTTACACCAAAAACGAGCACGTAGAACATCGCCGTTGCCACGCTCACCACGCTCCAGGCACCCAGCCACTTGCCGACGATCAGCTCGCTCCGACGAACCGGCTTCGCCAGCAGGGAAAAAATGGTGCCGCGACTTTCCTCCTGCGGCAGCAGCCGGCATCCAATCGAGATGGCCAATACCCACGAGAAGATCCAGCTCAGCAGCAGGCCGATGTCAGCCACGTAGGCGGTGACACCGCCCAGGCCGAAGACGTTCATGCTCAGGAGCGCAACGAGCAGGATGGCGAGGAGGATCAGCAGGATATAGAAATCCTTGCGCCGGAGTACATCCAGCCATACCACGCGCGCCAAGGTGAGGATACGGATCATGTGCGTTCCTCCTCTGCGTCGGCGATGACCTTCATGAACACCTTCTCAAGGCGCTCGCCCGGGGCCACCAGCGAGGAGGCCGGCCCCTGTACCACAATCCGGCCACGGGCCAGAATCGCCAGCGTATCGCACACCAGCTCGACCTCGGAAAGCTCGTGTGAGGAAAAAAAGACCGTCTTGCCACGGTCACGCAACTCGCCGATGATTTTTCGGATGTCCGTGCGGCCGATCGGGTCGAGCCCGCCGGTGGGCTCATCAAGGATAACCAGGTCGGGATCGTTGATCAGGGACTGTGCCAGGCAGATGCGCTGCATCATGCCGCGCGAGTAGGTGGCGATGCGGCGCGTGGCGGCTTCGCCCAGTCCGACCGCTTCAATGGATTCGCCAACGCGTCGCCGTCGCGTGCGGCGATCAAGGCGAAAGAGGGCTGCGGTCGCGTCGAGCAGTTCGCGACCGGTCAGGAAACGGTAGGTGTCGGGGTGCTCGGGAAGGTAGCCGATCCGCTGGCGCGCAATGGATTCGCGTACGTCGCGGCCGAAGAGGCGCGCCTCGCCTTCGGTTGCAGCGATGAACCCCAGCAGCACGTGCATGGCCGTGGTCTTGCCGGCTCCGTTAGGCCCGAGGAACCCGAAAACCTGGCCGGGGG
>JAOZSS010000015.1:23413-24477 GCA_029939545.1 Kiritimatiellia bacterium
GAGCCCTTCCAAGGCCGTAACCACGCCTCCCCGTGAGGGGAAGCGCACAGTCACAGAGCGCATTTCGATGGCATAATCCATGCCGGAGAACATTAGAATCGAACCGTCGTTTGCGCAAGTGATTTTGCCGCAGAACTATTCATTTGCGGCCAAATACTTCGCCACGCCATCCGCGGTCGGGGTCATGGCTTTCTCACCCTTCTGCCAGTTGGCGGGGCAGACGTCGCCATGCTCTTCGACAAACTGTAGGGCGTCGAGCGTACGAATCGCTTCGGCTACGCTTCGCCCGAGGGGCAGGTCGTTGACCAGTGTGTGACGTACCACGCCGTGCGTGTCGATCAGGAACAGGCCGCGCAGCGCCACCGACTCGTCGAACAGCACACCGTAGGAGCTTGCGATGCTCTTGTTGAGATCGGCCACAAGCGGGAAATCGACATGGCCGATGCCGCCCTTGTGGGGAGGTGTTTGGCGCCAGGCCCAGTGGCTGTACTCGGAGTCGACCGAGCAGCCGAGGACCACCGTGTTGCGCTCCTCGAAATCCTTGACCGCCTTGTTGAAGGCGAGGATCTCCGACGGACATACAAACGTGAAGTCCAGCGGGTAGAAGAACAGCAAGACATACTTGCCGCGATAGCTTGAGAGGGTGACGTCAGCGAACGAGTCGTCCGGCATAACGGCCTTGGCCGTGAAGTCGGGTGCCGCCTTGGTGACCAGTGATGTTACGGATTCACACATGGTTTACTCCTTATGATGCATTGGTTACGTGATGCCTGTCTGCGTACACAAAAAGGGAAGTCGGCGCGGCCCCTTTTGACCGTGTCGACTCCCCTCGCATGTCCCGCAAGATAGCCGATGGCGTGCCGATTGCAACCATGAAGTTAACCCTGATGCTTCTCCACGAGAATGCCGGATTCAATGCCCCGCCGATGTCGAGCGCCCAGATTGCCGCGCTCATGCACGGGGGTGTAACCGGTCTTCCTCTCCTGCCTGAGAGAGGAAAAACATAGAAAACAGGGTGGCTGATTGACTCAGCCGGTATCTACATGTGGTAGGGCAGTGTTTCT
>JAOZSS010000121.1 GCA_029939545.1 Kiritimatiellia bacterium
ACCAGCACCTCGCTATCGGTACTGGTCTGGAAAATCGCACCGGCATCCTGATACATCCGGCGCAGCTGGTCCGCATTCGTCAGGTTCCCGTTGTGAGCCAACGCCCAAATACCGTCCACGCACTCGACAACCAGCGGTTGCACGTTATGGATGCGAGTGGATCCGGTCGTAGAGTAGCGAACATGCCCGATGCCACGGGTCCAATCCTCCGGAAGAACGGCTGGGTCGGCAAACACCTCACTGACAAGCCCCTGACCCTTGTGCGAACGCACATGCGCGCCGTCGCTGACGACGATGCCACAGCCCTCCTGGCCGCGATGCTGAAGGGCGAAGAGGCCACGGTGAATGAACCCCGCCGCCTGCTCCACGCCAAAGACACCGAAGAGGCCGCACGCCTCTTTCGGGCTATCAGATTGTAGGTGCGCACGCTTCGTCTGCACAGGCCGTCCCGTTGTGTGTAGCTTACCGTCCGGTTCGCACGGCACGGTACAACACCACTTTTCAACAATCAAGAATTAAAGCGGAATCAGCGCGAAATCGGGTTATGCGAAGGGAGAATAGGACGTATATGTCTTAAAAGTCCTATTCGCTCCGGCCCAACATCCGAACCAGGAGCAGTTCCATAACCACGTCGTCCGGCGTGCGGCTACTCACCAGCTCAATATGAGCCTGCACGAGGGCTCGGCGACAGGACTCCAGCTCCCGGGTCGTGAATTTCGAAGCCTGTTCGGCCAAGAGGAGCAGTCGATACGGATGCTCTTTGCGCGGATCCCGGCCGAGGTCCTCCGACAGGATCTCGTCGACCTCCGGTGGCAGGTCGGTCCACACCGCCTGCTTGCCGCGGCCGCTCCCCTGCCCCCTGAGCCAGCGCCTATTGATGGCCTCGCGCAGGAGCTGAAGCTGTGCAACCCGGTTCTCGATGCCACGAATGAGCATAAATGCCGATTGCCGCTCAAAAAGGAGCTGTTTCAGAACACTCAGCGCCCGGGGCAGGTCACGTGAGCCCACGGCATCAGCCAAGTCCCAACCAACGGCCTCACGCGACGAGCTCGTCACGGCCTCTACGTCGGCCGGTGTCACGGTGTCACGTTCACCCGTATAGGCCGCCAACTTCTCAACTTCAGAGGCAATTTGGCGCGAATCCAGTCCCACGCGCCCCAGAAAGGCCTGTATCACGCCTCGATTTGCCTTCAGTCCGGCGGCACTGAACTGCTCCCCCGCAAACCGCTGCGCGTCTTCCTCTGCGACTCGCGCTTTGGCTGCACGCCCGAATTCGTGCAGCTCGCCCACAGCCTTGCAGGCCTTGAAGAAGGCCGACCGCTTGTCCACCCCGGTCGCAGAGATCATGAGGGACTGTCCCGGTGGAAGTCCCGCCTTGAGCAGAGCCGTCAGGCGCCCCACTGCATTCTTGGCCGCCTCGCTCTTGGCAACCTGAGCTGTGCCCAGGAACGTGGCGCCACGCAGCCACACGGTCTTTTCGGCACAGAACAGCCCTGAAGTCTGTAGCGCTTCGATGCAGCGGCTTACAGCCGCCGTAACCTCATCTCCGTTGCCTGCGTCGGCATCGATGATTTCGCGGGCCATTACGTCGTCCGCGGGAGCCAGATCATCCAGGATCTGGGCGGTCTTGGCCGATACTTGGTACTCGTCTTCACCGGACACTAAATAGAGCTTTTCTGGCATGGATTCACCATACGCCATCCGCCCCTAATCGGCAATCGACAATCGACGGCCTGCCCCATACTATTCCCGTGTTATGAAGAACTCGGTGTCAAAAGAGCGCGCTCGCAAGATCCGAACGCGTGAGAAACAGGCGGGCAAGACTGCGTCCGACCACCTGCCTGCGTTGCAGAGACCGGTCTATGGATTCATGCTCGCTCTCGCCCTGTGGATGGCAACCGTCGTACTGGTCTACGCCGACCAGTTCTTCGGTGGTTCCGTGGCTAACGTGCCGGGTCTCAGCATCATGGGTAACGCCGTATTTCTCCTGGCCGGCCTTTTCGCCGTTGCCCTGGCCCTTCAGATGGTGGTGCCGGACAAGATGCGCAACAATGCCCGCGTCCTCCTGCTGGTCCTGGTTGCGCTGGTCGCGACGGCCGCAGCGCGTCTCACGCTCTATGGCGCGCAGACGGCATTCCCTATCCGACCCGAAATCGCAGCTTTCCTGGTGCCGCTTGCGTTGGCGCCGCTCATGGCCACCATCATGCTGGGCGGGATCACCGGTGCGCTTCTGGGGTTCTGGACCAGCCTGGTTATGTCTGTAATGATGGACTGCAGCTTCACTGTGCTGCTCACAGGCATCGTCGCGAGCGTTGTGGCGGCACGTATCGCCGACCAGGTACGAACACGCGCCAAGGTGATCCGTACGGGCGTTGTGGTTGGACTGGCCGAGGTGACTCTGGTTCTTGCCGTAACGGCCCTGAACTGGCGCAGCGCAGACATCATGCTGGTCTTCGACCAGGCCGGCGCCTGCCTGTTGAGCGGCTTCCTGTCTGCCCTGGTGGTGCTTCTGATTCTCCCTGCGTTCGAGTCGATGTTCAAGATCACGACAGACCTGACCCTGCTCGAGCTGACCGACCTCAGTCACCCCCTCCTACAGCGGCTTGCCATAGAAGCGCCCGGCACCTATCACCACAGTTTGATCGTGGCTAACATGGCCCAGGTTGCGGCCGACGACATCGGCGCGAACTCACTCCTTGCCCGTGTCTGCGCCTACTTCCATGACGTAGGCAAACTCACCAAGCCGGATTTCTTTGCCGAGAACTTGAACCAGCGCGGCAATCCGCACGATGACCTTCCGCCGAGCATGAGTACGCTCGTCATCACGGCGCATGTCAAGGAGGGCCTCTCCCTGGCTATGATGCACAAACTTCCCATGCCCGTTAGGGCGGTCATCCTTGAACACCACGGCACCAGCCTTGTCTCCTGCTTCCACCACAAGGCCAAGTCGCAGAAGGAGAATGAGATCGTCGGTGGCAACGAACGCGTCGACGAAGGCGATTTTCGCTATCCCGGCCCCCGCGCCTCATTCAAGGAATCTGCGATCATCTGTCTCGCCGACTCCGTCGAGGCCGCGTCGCGCACCATCGAGAAGACCACGCCCGGGCACATCGAGCAGCTTGTGAACAGCATCGTAAACAAGAAGCTGACCGACGGGCAGCTGGATGACTGCGAACTGTCACTTCAGGAACTGACCCGCGTCAAGCGATCCTTCGTTTTTACCCTGACCAATATGCTCCATGGGCGCGTTCCCTATCCAAAAGATGAAGATAATCAACAGTCAAAACCGATGGCAAACGGACGAACCGAAGGTAAGAGCGCTGGTCGAACATCTCCTGGAGCGGGCCGCGGGCCTGGCGAAGGAAAGTCGTCCGCGTGAACTGACCGTTATCCTGATGGATGATGCAGGCATCGCCGAGGTGAATGAAGCGCTGCTTCAGCACGAGGGCCCAACGGATGTCATCACGGTTCGCTATCACGCCATTCCTGGAGAAAGGGAAGAGGGCGATATCGCCGAACTGTACGTGAACGTGGAGCGCGCCGTACAGCTCGCCCGCCAAGGCTGGCCCGCCGGACGGGAGCTGGCGCTCTACCTGGCGCATGGATGCGACCATCTTGCCGGGGAAGATGATGCCACGTCGGCACAGCGAAGACGAATGCGGCGGCGCGAGCTGACATGGTTGCGCGAGGCAGAGAAGACGGAACATGATTGGAACGCCCTCCTGCGAGGGGAACACTGAGAAAGACGGGGTCCACTTACGATGATCAAAGGTATAGCCAAACGAATTCGAGCCAACATTCTGGTTGGGTTCTTCCTGACCGTGCCGATTGTGGCCACGATCCTGATCTTCAACTTCCTGTTCGATCTGGCGACCGGGTGGCTCCCAGCCGGCATCATGCCGCAACTCCGCTCGACGTGGGCGGGACAGCTCCTGCTGCAGATCTTTACGCTTCTGGCCATCCTGGCAGCTTGTGCACTCGTCGGTATTCTGACCCGCAACATCCTGGGGCGACACCTTTTCCGTTTCAGCGACACGTTGTTGGCTCGGATTCCGGTCATCAAGGGGATATATGTCTCCGTTCGCCAGATCAGCGAATCACTCTTTACGCAGCGTAAGACCCTCTTCAAAGAGGTCGTCATGATCGAGTACCCCCGCAAGGGCTTGCACTCCCTTGCCTTCGTCACGGCGCGCGTGCCGGATGACCTGGCCGGCAACCTGACCCGAGGGCGCGACCGGTCGGAATGCGTCAGCGTCTTCATTCCTACAACACCCAACCCCACTTCAGGCGTTCTCATTCTCCTGCCCCGCTCCGAGACGATCACGATCGACATGGATGTGGGCGAAGCCCTGACCTTCGTCATGTCCGGCGGTGCCGTCTCCCCAGGAGAGAAAGGCGCCACCGCACCCACCCTTCTTGACAAGCTTGAGGCGTGGCTCAGGCAGAGTGATGAGCCACAGGAGGACAAGACTCAAACCGATCAGGAGAAGACAGAGGATGTCGACTGAGTACAAGGTTGAAGACCAGGTTCTCGCGCTGGTCGAGCAGGAGAACTGGGACCAGGTCGCTGCTGCGATCTCGTCCTGGCATCCGGCCGATATTGCGGACCTGATCGAAGCCTCCAGCGACGACGTCCATCGTAAGCTCTTCGACCTGGTGCGAGAGGAGATCAGGCCGGACGTGCTGGCCGAGCTCGAGCGCGAGGCCGAGACCGACCTCGTCGAATCGCTGACCAACTCCGAGCTCTCCGATATCGTCGAGGATATGGCTCCCGATGATGCCGCCGACGTCCTGGGCGACCTCCCCGAAGAGCGAACCGAGACCGTGCTCCAACTGATGGAGGCGGAGGAGTCCGAGGACGTCCGCAAGCTGCTGGGATACGAAGAGGAGACTGCCGGAGGCATTATGACGACCGACGTCGTCGTGATGCAGGAGCAACAGACCGTCGAAGAAGCGCTCCAGGCCATCGCCTACCTCGACACAAGTGAACAGTTCCACTACGCCAACATCATCGATCGCGCCAACCGTTTGACCGGCTACATCGATGTATGGGAGCTGTTGCGCGAGCGGAACCGTACCCGCAAGCTGGGCGACCTGGCACACCGCGATTTCAAGGCCGCCGTCGTCACAATGGACCAGGAAGAAGTCGCCCACCTGATGAGTCGCTATGACCTGGCGGTGGTCCCGGTAGTCGACGAGGCCGGTATACTGGTCGGCCGTATCACGGCAGATGACGTGATCGATGTAATCGAGGAGGAGGCCTCGGAGGACATTTTCAAGATGGCCGGATCTGACGACGCTGAACTCGAGGACCGGTCGATTATCAAGAGCTGCATGGTTCGTCTGCCCTGGCTGTTCATAACGCTACTGGGCAGCGTGATCACGAGCCTGATTCTTCGACATTTTCACACCTACCTGTCCAGCCTCATCATCCTCGCCGCCTTTGTCCCAGCAGTCCTTGCCATGGGAGGCAATACAGGCATCCAGTCTTCGACGCTCGTGGTACGCAGCCTGGCGCTGGGGACCATACGGCAGGGCACGCTCTTCTCGATCCTGGGCAGGGAGATATTGACAGGGGGACTGATGGGGTTGATCTGCGGCACGATCATCGGCATCGTGGCCCGCTTTATCGTCGGGCATCCAGGAGAGCTGCCGTTCGAACCCAAACATGTGGGTGCCGTGGTAGGCTTGGCGCTGTTCTCGGCCATGACCTTTGCGGCCGTCTTCGGTGCCTTGGTGCCGCTGGTCCTGAACCGCTGCCGCATCGATCCCGCGATGGCCAGCGGCCCCTTCGTCACGATCACCAACGATATCTCAGCGTTGCTGATCTACTTCGGCGTCACCATCCTCATGCTTTCCAGAATGGTGTGAGTGAAGAAGAGCGCTCACTGAAGAATAGGACCTATTCGTCCTATTCTCAGGTGCAGGGACTTCGCCCTGTCTTTACTCCGCAGGCAATGGCTTGCCCTTGACCACGATATCGGCACCCGCGCGCAGTGACTGGATGTATTCACGAACAACCGTGTCTTGTTTGCGCCGTTTCAGCATGTCGCGAACCTCGTCCTGCGTGGCCACGCCCTCTGCCTGTTTGTCCGTCACTTTGATAATATGGTAGCCAAACTGCGTCTCGATCACAGGCCCAACGGTGTCCACATCCTGGCTGAAGGCCGCATCTTCAAAGGGCTTGGCCATGCGTCCACGCGTGAAAAAGTCAAGATCGCCGCCCTTCTGGCCAGACGGACACGCACTGTGCTCCTTCGCCAGTTCTGCAAAATCAGCCCCAGCAAGAATCTGCGCCCGGATGCCCTCCAGCTTCTCCTTCTTCGCAGCCTTGGCGGCATCATCGTCCTCTGTAGCCGTCTTCACGAGGATATGGCTCGCCCGCACTCGCTCAGGGCGCTTCAGACGCTCGGCGTTCTCCGCCATGAAGCCAGCTATCTCGTCATCCGTCACTTGGAGGCGTTTTTCCAGTTGCTGTTCGAGCAGCTTGTTGATCTTCATTCCAACAGTGATATCCTCGATCAGGCCCGTTTCACCGCGCGGATTCTGGGCAATGAGCGATTCCAGTGTCTTCCCTTCAGGCATGTTTCCCTTGATACGCTCGATCGCCGCATCAATCTCATCCTGCGGAGCCGCAATGCCTTGCCGCTCGGCTTCTTCAAGAAGCAGAGTCTTAACAACAAACTGGTCTACCGCAGCGAAAGCCAGTCGGTCACGCCCCTCCTCAAGCTTCTCAGCCGGTACGCGCCCCCTCATGGTTGCGAGCTGCATGTCAACAAGCCTGTCGACTTCAGCCTTAGTGATGACCTTGCCGTTCACCGAGGCGACGATCTCGCCCCCGGTGTCTGCCACAGCAACATCTTCCTTCTTTCCGCATCCTGCGCCGACCAATGTAACCAGCACCAGAACCAACCCCATACGCCATTCAAAACTTTTGACCCGCATTCGTCATCCCCTCTCTGCACCTGAGAGTCTTGATGGCCACATCCCGACTCTCCGGTCTCATTTCCAAACAATAGGCGAGCATTGTACCCGTTAGCCCTCGCAAAGCCAATAGCTGTTTCTCGTTCAGCCGTGTATTCCTAAGCAGCCCTCGTGCATCAGGATTCGACCACTGTCGCACAACGGCTTGTGTATCGGGTCCCACAGGAACCATATGTTCCGCAACCGGCTGAGGAAGACAGTCCAGACAAAACGCCCCACCATGGGCCGCATCGAAACCCGCGCGCTTATTGGACAGCACGGTTCCACACGACACGCACCTTCCAACACGTGGCGCATATCCCAACACCTGAAGAAGTCGCAGCTCAAACCAGTGCATGAGCACCATGGGATCCTGACCCTCCTCGCATT
>JAOZSS010000122.1 GCA_029939545.1 Kiritimatiellia bacterium
CGGTTTGAGAAGGCCATGAAGGGCGTATAGGGAAAAGAGGTCGGACGTCGGAGGCCGGAGGTTATGCAGAAGAAGCTAATCCAAGGCGCGCTCGTCGGCGCGGCCGCTGCAACGCTTGCGGCGCTGCTCTACCTCACCGGGGCGCTGGACCGACTGGAGGCAGTTACGTGGGACTGGCGAGTTCGGACGATGGCCGGACCCGGCGATTCCTCGGATGAGATTGTGCTTATCCTCCTCGACCAAGCCAGCCTCGACTGGGCCGAGAGCACCATGGGCTTGGGATGGCCCTGGCCGCGCGAGGTCTACGCCGCCATTCTCGGGTTTTGCAGGGCCGGGAACGCTCGGTCGGTCACGTTTGATGTGCTCTTCACCGAAGCGTCCGAGTACGCCGACCAGGACCAGGCCCTCGGTGCCGCCATTGCCGACGGCGCGCCGTTTGTCGGCGCCGTCTTCTTCGAGAACACAAACGCCACCCTTCCGATCGCCGAGGTGGCAACCAACGCCACCGTGCTGGGTAGCGTTATGGGCGACGCCGACCCCGACGGTGTCATCCGCCGCATTCGCCCGTCTGTCACGCACAACGGCACGACCTATCCCACGCTAGGCCTGGCCGCCTTGCTGGCCACCAGGAGCGGCCCGCGAGGCCGCGGACCGGACAAGTCAACGATTTCACTCCCCCTCGACCGTTCCGGCCGCGCGATTCTGAATTGGCGCGGGGCTGTGGACGCGCACCAGGTCTACAGCGCCCAATCCATCATCCAATCGTTCCTTCGCCTGCAGTCGGGAGAGACCCCCGTGGTTCAACCTGATGCACTGGAGGGCAAATACGTCCTCTTCGGGTTCACCGCGCCCGGGCTGATGGACTTGCGCTCCACACCAATCAGCCCGATCTATCCCGGCGTCGCGGTGCATGCCACGCTGCTGGATAACGTGCTGTCCGGCGACCTGATTCGTGACGTCACCCGCCCCATCGCCCTCACATGGGTGCTTCTCGCAGGCGTCTTCGCCGGTCTGATCGGCCGACAGAGCGCCAAAGTCTGGCAGATTGTGCTCGGCTTTGCGATTGCCCTGCCCCTCCCCCTCCTGGTCGGCCTGGGAGCCTATGGCGCAGGCTGGTGGCTCCCCGCAGCCGCCCCTACCGTTGCCGGGGCGCTCGGACTGACCGCGAGCGTGGTACTCAACTACGCCATCGAGGGTCAACAGAAGCGTTTCATCAAGGGTGCCTTCAAGCAGTACCTCAGTCCGGTCGTCATCGACCGCTTGGTAGCCGACCCCGACAATCTCTCGCTGGGCGGTGAACTCCGTGAGCTGTCGATCTTCTTTTCGGATGTCGCCGGCTTCACCGGCATCTCCGAGCACCTCGGCCCCGAGGACCTGACCTCGCTGCTCAACACCTATCTTACCGCAATGACCAACATCATCCTTGAAGAGGGTGGCACGGTCGACAAGTACGAAGGTGACGCCATCATCGCCTTCTGGAACGCCCCGCTCGATCTGCCGGATCACCCGATCTGTGCCGTACGCGCCGCCGTCCGCTGCCAAGCCAAGCTCGACGAGATGCGTCCGGAGCTCTACGCGAAGTTCGGCAAGGAGCTCTACGCCCGCATCGGCATCAATACCGGCCTCGTCGTCGTCGGCAACATGGGGTCGGAGCAACGGTTCGACTATACCTTCCTCGGGGATGCCGGCAACCTCGCCTCGCGGCTTGAAGGAATCAACAAGCAGTTCGACACGTCCATCCTGATCTCGGAACATACCGCCGCCAGGCTCAGTGCTCATTCCAAGCTCTCCTGCGACCTTGTGTCGCAGGAAGCAGAGATCCCCCTCCAGGAAATCTCACGCGTCCGCGTCGTCGGCCGCAAAGAACCGGTCCGCGTGTATGTCCCCCTGCCGGCAGGCGCCGATCCCGCGCCTTTTGCGGCAGCCCTCGACTCATACTACAAAGGGCAATTCGAAACCGCTGCCTGCCAATTTAAGTCCCTAAGCCCCGCCAATCCCACCGCCGCCATCTACGCCAAGCGATGCACCGCATTGGCCCAAAGCCCGCCCGAGAAGTGGGATGGGGTGTGGGAAATGACGGAGAAGTAGGGCCGCTCCGCGGCCCGGAGGTCGGGGGTCGGGTCGGTCGGAGCGCCCGACACGACAGAACAGGTCTCCATTCCGATCAAGAGCTCAGCATCTGGCACGGTGTCCAGGTCCGTGCGTCAGAAAATCCGACCTCTGACTTCCGGCTTCTGACTTCCGGCAACCCACCACCATCTCACACACCCCTGCTTCCAGCTCGCTATGCTCGAACGGTACGATCTTGCCGGCGAACCCGGCTTCGGCGAAGAGGCGAAGCCAAGTCGCACGCGGGAAGAGCCCGCACGTATGCTGGTCGAACCGGTTCTCGATTCGGCCATCGGGGTGACGCAGCATGACATTGAAGAGCGTCTGATACGTCGTGTCACCGGGATCGGGATCGTATGACCACTGAAGGTATCGTGCCCCGCGGCCGTCCTCGGCATCACCCCCTCCATGGCCGGTCGTCGACACAAACGTCTCCGCCGTATGATCCGGCATCGCCAGCAGAACGCCACCGGCTCGACAGTGGACCGCCGCGGTGGCCAGCACGGCGCGCAGATCGGCCTCGGTGGTCATGTAGACAATCGCATCATGGATGAAGACAGCGTCGAACTGGCGGCCCAGGCGCAACGCGCGCATATCCCCTTCGATATGCTCGCAGTCAGGATTCAACTCACGACTCACGGCCAGCATCTCGGGCGAGATGTCCACCAACACCATCTCGAATTCGTCACCCATGAACGAGGCGTTGTTCCCGCCCCCGCAGCCAAGCTCAAGTACCGTCAGCACCTCGCCGTCAGCCGCCCTTTTCAGCGTCCGCGCATAGATCCTCGCCTCCTCCGCATAGTCCTCAACCGGAGAAAGCAACGGCCACCAGGGAGCAAGTTCTGAGTAAAGCTTCATAATGAATCAGCGGAACCACCGGACTGAACGCCGTCCGGTGCGTCCGAACCCTGAGCATGCGCTTCATGCCGGCAAACACCCGACCTCGCAGCGTGTCCGCATCCAACAGCTCCTTCTAAACATCGCGGAACAGCTTCACCAAACCGGTGTGTTTCATCCAGGTGGATGCAGCTCGTGCCGGGAATTTTCCAGGCATACGGAATGGCATCCAGGCGCAACATGGAGGCACCCTTCTCAGCGTAGGAGAGCATGACCCGCACAATCTCGATCAGCACTTTCGGGTTGCTGAAGTTCAGATCAACCTGGTCCTTCGAGAACGTCGTCCAGAGCCACGTCTTGCCTTCATGGGTTTCGTAGTCGTGAAGGAGGGGCAACGTGCGCGGTCGCGTTACGGCAGAAACGTCTTCGTCCGGATCCATCTCGATGAAGAAGTTCTCATAGTCGGGATGCCCCTCACTGTACTTCTGCATGTAGTGGCTGTGCTGTGACACCGGAATATCGACCGACTCGATCAGTTTGACAATCTCGTCGAACACCTCCTGCGCCCGGTCAGCCCCATACAAGACAGTTACATGTTCCCTAATCCGCTCATACTGCTCGTTCATAAACTGTTTACCCCATTATAAGTGAGTGATTTCGGGTACGTTACAAACAGGACTGTAGCACATCACCATTTTTTCTTACAGAGAGAGAAGAGAATCTCGCGCCAAGACGCAAAGGCGCAAAGGGGATGTTCCGCCCCCTTAACGAGGCGGAGGCATAGGGGGCCTTTCGCAGGCCCATTATCGTGAAGCGATACTCCAGCCAAGAAAGGTCCCCTATGCCGTAGCGCCCTTCTCCATGACCACAACCGTCTCAAAGCAAGCCGTCCGCGGGAACATATCAAACAGCTTTACCTCCTTCACCCGGTACCCCGCACCCGTCAAGGGCACCAGGTCCCGCGCCAACGTATCGGGTGCACAGGACACATAGATCAACTCACGGGGGGAAGAGTCCGTAAGCGCCGCGATCACGTGGCGATCCAGGCCTAATCGCGGCGGATCCACAACCACCAACGTGTCGTCCATCGGCGAGGTCTCCAGCATCTCCTTCACCGCCTGCTCCACATGGGCAACCTCAAAATGGAGCTCGCCGTCTGCACAGAGACTCTCGGCATTCCGGTCTGCGCATTGCACCGACCGCTCATCCGAGTCAACACCCCACGCACGCTTCCCCTCCATCGCTGCTGCGAGTCCGAACACGCCCACACCACAGTAGAGATCCAACACATGCCCACAGCTAGACTCTGAGATGATGCCGCGCACATGCTCAACCAACAGATCAGCAACCGCCGTGTTGATCTGGTAGAAACCTCCCGCCGGAACGGTCAGATCCCCCAGCACCGACCGTTCGGTCAACTCACCCTTCATCCGCTTCACCCCGCGCACGGCCTCACACACACCATCCGCCTCCGTCCAGCGCAACGTAACCTCCGCGCTCCGCCGCAAAGACTCCAGCCAACTCTTTCCCTTGTCACGGCGTAGTTCCGCGGAGCGGGACGAAGCCGGATCTTCCCTTTCCGTGCTTTCCGTGGTTACATCCCCCTGCCCCCTCAACTCCGCCAACCGCACATTAATCGCCTCACACGCCAGCGGACACTGCGTCACATCCAGCACCGAGTGGTTGTTCGCACCCACGTAGCCCAGCACCCGTTGCCCCTTATAGGTACCGCCATGGAGCTTGATCTTGTTGCGATACCCCAGTGCAAGGGGCGACCTAATCGGTGCCGCGTAGGGTACATCATCGAGTCTGGCCATGCGTTTGAGCAGCGATTCCAGCTGCCGTTGCTTCATCCGCACCTCATCCTCGTAGGCCACGTGCTGATAGGCACAGCCCACGCACGGGTAGCCCGGCGCGCCCTCCTCCTTACTCGCCCGTAGCGCCAAGGGACACTCAGGTGCCACGCGCATGGGCGAAGGCTCGACCACCTCAACCAGCTCGGCATCGACAAACCGCTTGTGCCGATGCGTAACCCGCACCCGCACCTTCTCTCCCTCAATCACCCCAGGCACAAATACCACCTGTCCCGAATTGCGCCCCACCCCACGTCCACGATACCCCACATCCTGAATCGTAAGTTCCATGCCATTGTCGTCTGTGTTCTTGTCTTTCATACGTATCTACCCCTTACTCATCCCTCTTCTCCCCATTCCCGTTCGTAGTTCGTAGTTCGCTTGCCCTCCGTAGCTTCAGCGAAGGCGGGACTGTTCGAATGTTCGATTGTTCGGCTGCTCTCCCTCTCCCTCTCCCCACTTCGTAGTTCGGCTGTTCGATTGTTCGGCTGTTCTCCCTCTCCCTCTCCCCACTTCGTAGTTCGGCTGTTCGAATGTTCGAATGTTCGGCTGTTCATCCCCCGACCCCCGACCTCCGACGCCTCACCACCTGCGTCAACCCCATCCCATCACGCACCATCTTCAACACCTCAATCCCCGCCACCCACGGTGACCGGTCTTGCCATGTTCGCACCCCGGGAATCATACCCGGCGCTTCAGCAAAGTATCTGCTCGCCCGCATCCGCGTGCGGCGCATATGAAAACGCGAGGTGTTCAGCGCGATGGTCTGCAGGTCTGGTCGTTGCTCCACAAGGCGAGCGATCGAGGCCACCTCCGCATCCGTTCCCCGCATATCGGCCTCTACAACTTCCACCGTCACATCCAGACCGGCTTCATCCAAGGCCTCGCTCAACGCGCGTAGCGTCCATTCACCCATCGTGAGATTGCGCTGATCACGCCGCGACCAGCTTCCCTTCATATCATCGAAAGGCACCAGGATCCGTCCCGTCTTCCCTCCCGCCAGCAACCACGCAACGACCCCACGCCCACGCGCGCCATCGGAGCTACCCGCAAGAATATACACCGCGTCCACCCTCGCATCATCAGCCAGCCAACACTCCCGCCCCTCCAGCCATCCCGCCACCGGCCAGGAGAGGACTGAGCCGATGAGAGCCAGAACGACAAGCATAGCGCCAGCAGTAGCAAGGCGCTTCTTCATAATGCCGCCGGCCTTCCAATCACATAGTCACGGTACGGCCCGGGGCTGCCCTCCTTCCCCGCTTCCGCGGCGAGGGTGATGTTAACCATTTCACGTGCCGTAACGTAGTGGAGTTGCCAGGCCGTCCCGTCATTGAAATGCTGCTGAAGAGACGTATGCATGGCCCGCATTGCATCCCCGAGCAACACGTCACTGTTGGCCGGAACACAGCCATGCGTGTGCAACTTGACGAACACCCATTCGGGCCGACCCGCCACGTGAATCCCGGTGCGAGCCCACAACCGCACCCGGTCAGCCCTCGGATGATTCGCCCCTGAAATCTCCCCATTCTCGATACGCGGCAACACCCCCCACTTGCGGCGCGCAAAGTTCAGCCCCAGAGGTCCCTGGACCATCAATAGCCCGGTCTCATCCAACCTTCGACGTTCAGCGTTCTGTTCCTGTCCCCCTTCGTACTTCGGCTGTTCGATTGTTCGGCTGTTCGACTGTTTCCGCACCCGCACCCCAAAATCATGCCCTCTCCCCTCCGGCCGATCCCACGCTCGATAGATTTCATTCACCATCCGCGGCTGCGTCGGCGAAGGCGCTGACGGGAAAGTAAGGTCAGCATAGCACCCCGTATCCCTCAGTATCCCCAGCTCCTCATTAACGCCGCACCACTCCCCATCCGGCCGCGAATTGCACAGCGACCAATTCCCATGAATGAATGCATACACCGGAGAAGAGTGAAGAGTACACTGAGAGCTCTCGGTGATCTCCCCCAACATCCCATGCCGCTCATGCAGCAAATCCCGAAACCGCACCAGCTTTTCCCGCAGTCCCTCCGCCGTATCGTTACGATGATGCAGGTGAATTTCCACCTCTCCGCACCCCTGCTTCATCAGGTCGCCCAGCCCATCGAGACAGACCGGATCATACTCCTCCTCGGGATAAAAAAACGTGTGCTGCGGCATGCGCCCGTCGGCATCGCGGAAGGAATCGGCCAGCGTCGGAAGTTCTCGGACCCACCGCTCCACGTGACCCCGCGCTGTCGCCTGGTCCACCCCGTCCCGATAAGGTTCATAGTGGTCGCAGACCGCCACCATCAGATGGCGCACCCCACCCACCTTCCGCGGTCGCCGCAACAGCGATCCCAGGTATCCCAATAACCACCGATCCATTCCCCGCAACATGATGAATGGAAGCGTAACGGAATCACGCACAGGCCGGAAGCCGGAAAGAACTGCCCACAGATCTCCCTCACTTTGCGTCTTGGCGCGAGATTCTCTCCCTCCACATTCGTAGTTCGGTTGTTCGGTTGGGGTGTAACCGGTCTTCCGCTCTCACTCATGCGACTAAGCGCCCCCCATTTTC
>JAOZSS010000123.1 GCA_029939545.1 Kiritimatiellia bacterium
GCTCAGTCCAACGGCTCAGTCTGTAACCGTTTGTCCAGCAAGCACTAAGCAGTTGGACTTCTCTACAGGGTCCAGTTGTCGCGCTTGCGGCGGTGGGCACCGATGGCCGCCCTGATCAGACCAGTCACGACCAACAGGCCTGCAAGAACGAGGATGACTCTTCCTAGAACAGCGAGGCCCTTCCCGATGGCGGCTAGGAATGATAGCTTGCCTGTTGCCGTCTCGGGTTCCGATTCGGGGCTGGACTCATGCTGCGGTTCGGACTCGGGTTCGGGCATCCTGAGCTCGGGAAGATTCATAAAACCGTAGGCCAGCAGTTCTCGCGCCTTGTCGTCACGGGTTGGCCGACTTTTACAGCCGGTGACAACCGCTATGACGCGTCTGTCATTGCGTGTGGCCGCGGCGGCAATGGAAAACCCGCCGGCTCTGAAATAGCCCGTCTTCAACCCGTCGCATCCCTGTACATCCCGGAGCAGGCGATTGTGCGTGAGCATCTGGAACGTATCGTCTCTGAACCACCTCTCTACGGTCGAGGTAAACGTGAGGGCAAGCGGATGCTTGACGATCTCAAGCGAGAGGGTGGCCAGGTCGCGGGCCGTTGAGATGTCGGGCTTATCGCCTGCGTCAGGCGGAAGACCATGAACCGAATGGAACTCCGTGGCGGTCATGCCCAGCTCGGCCGCACGGTCGTTCATCAGCTTGATGAAACCTTCCTTGGTTCCCCCGACGTGGAGTGCGAGGGCCATGGCGACATCATTGGCTGACTTGATGCTGAGCGCATAGAGCATCTCCTCAAGACTGAACTGTTCGCCCTCCTTGAGATAAACCTGCGACCCTCCCATCCGCGCGGCCTGGGGAGTCACATGGATCCACTCGTCCAGCTTCAGCTTCCCGTCCTCGATTCGTTCCATGACCAGCAGGAGCGTCATCAGCTTGATCACGCTGGCCGGATAGATCTTCGTGTCGGCGTTCTCCTCGAGGATAACCTCACCGCTTGTGCCATCGACCACGACGAAGCCCGTGTAGGGATCGTTAACGATGGGGGGAATCGGCTCCCGCGCCGCGAACGCGACCGAGAAAGAGATGAACAACAAGAGATGAATAAGAGTGTGCTTGCCAACCTTCATACTACGCATCGCTCCGCACGCGCGCCAGGATGGCCTCGTGCAGGTGGCCGTTAGAGAGAATGATAGAGCCGTTGTGTACGCTGCGGTTGCCCTCGATATCGCTGTAGGTGCCTCCGGCTTCGCTCACGATGCAGGCTGCCGCCGCGCAGTCATAGGGCTGGTCGAGAAGGTTGACGGAAAAATCGAGTCGGCCCGCGGCCACGCACCCATAACTGTAGTTGTCCATGAAGCCGTAGGCGTAGTCCCATTCGGACATTGTGGTAAGGAGTCGTTGGCCAACGGCTTCCTTCTGTCGTTCCACATGGCCCAGCGCACTGCCGGTGGCCCGGTTCAACTCACGCGTATCGGAGACGCAGATCGGCTGGTTATTCAGGAAAGCGCCCGCACCGAGTGAGGCGCTATAGGTCTCTCTCAGCGCGGGCAGGTGAATGACGCCCACGACCTGTTCATCCTTGGCTTCAAGTGAGATCAGGCAGGCGTAAGTGGGAATGCCGCGGATGAAGGGACGGGTGCCGTCGAGTGGGTCCACAATCCAGGTGCGTCCGTTCTTTCCCTCCCGCGTACCGGTTTCCTCGCCAAGAAACCCGTCGTCCGGGAAGGTGTCGTGCAGCCCGCTCAGAATCAGCTCCTCGCAGGCGCGGTCCACGCCTGTAACGGGCGAATCGTCCGCCTTGCGTTCAACATCGAGCTTCCCTTTCTGTCCGGCAAGCTGAATCTCACCTGCCCTCCGAGCCAGCTCCAATGCCACACTCAGTTCTTTTGAGTAGTCCATGAGCCACACTCTACACGTCCACAGCGGGATGAAACAAGCATTGAGGCGGTTGGGTTCCGGGGATCTGACTGACGCCCTGGCGGTAACAGATCGCCTTGGCGGCGGTTGGTGGTTTGCATTCGCTGCTCGATCATGTGGATGAAGGAGCCTTTCTTCAGATTCCAGAGGGGGGCGATCAGGTCTTCGGGCGGCGTGTCGGTGTTGATGCGCAGGATCGCCATGCGGGGTGGCAGGCGCTGGATGAAGCCGATCAGGTCTTCGGCGTAGTCGTCCTCGTCCATCATGGGGAAGGGGTGCGCCTCGTACTCGTCGGCCAGGGCGGTTCCGCGGATGATGTGGAGGTTGTGGATCTTGATGCCGTCCAGCGGGAGTTGAGCGAGTGTGTCGGCCGTGTCGGCGAAATGCTCCGGGGTCTCGCCGGGTAGGCCGAGGATGACGTGAGCGATCACGCGGATGCCGCGTACGGTTAACGCCTCGATGGCCGCCAGGCTTTCGCTCCAGTGATGACCGCGCCGGATACGGTTTAGCGTGGCGTCATGGATGGTCTGCACCCCCAGCTCGACGATGACGTCCACCTCCTGCTTGAACTCGCTGAGCAGGTCGAGGGTCGATTCCGGCAGGCAGTCGGGCCGTGTGCCGATGGTGAACGATTCGAACGGGTAGGCATCCAGTACGCGGCGATACTGCGTCTCCTGTTCTTTCAGGTTGGCATGCGTGCCGGTGAAGGCCTGAATATAGGCCATGAAATAGTCTACACCGTACCGCTCACGCGCGAAGTCGATCCCCGCTTGGACCTGAGCTTCGATGTCAACTTTGCCGGTGATCTGCATTCCCCGCGCGCCGTCGCCGGGGCAGAATGTACAGCCGCCCGCGCCGTTGTCATCCCGGTTGGGGCAGCCCCATCCAAGATCAACCGGCACGCGGTAGACACGGTGCCCATAGGTGTCGATCAGGTACTGCTTATAGGTGTAGTAGAGTGCTTTCACGTCGCTGAACCGTATCGGTTGCACCGCGTGAAGCAAAGGAGAACTGCTTTACGGAAGTGCATCTTAGCGCTATTGTGGCTACCATTGGAGCCAAGCAGCAGGCTGGGGGCTTGTGGTGGGTGTCGGTTTTGTGGGAGCGGTCATGGCGGTTGTTGTGGCCGACTCGACCGATAAGAAAGGCAAGTCGACCAAGTTTGTGATCGGCATGCAACGGCCCAGCACGCGCAGTTACTGGAAGATTCCGCTTCTCAACCGCGGCCTCGCGCCGGTGGAATCGGAAGATCCCGAAGTCGATGTCTTGATCGAGCGTTGCGTCAACGAGAAGAAGACGCTGGTCGCCACCTATACCTACGACGCCCTCAAGCTGGCCGAATCACGCCGTAGGCGATCGATATCAATGACACGCGTGCACGGCACGTGGGCACGCTCGTCCGCGATATGCTACGCAACATGGCCCACCCCATTGCGGCGGCGGATATCCTGTTGATGAGGGTCTCCTACCGCGAGGACGTGGGTGATACGCGCTACAGCGGGTCGGAACTGATCGTGCGAAATAAGCGAAATGGGCGCCGACGGTGGCTTCATTTATCATGATGAACTTTACGGGCGCTACGCCCTATACGTCGCCGTCGGGCGTGTGGTTGGAGATGAAACGGTCGATTCCGGCGTCGGCTGTGCCGTCGCCATGATCGTGGGCGCCCTGCGCGGCACGGAACCCACCTGCGAGTGTCCGCGGTGGGACCTGCTGCTGAGGCGGTTGGATCAGGCCTCGATACGGGCGAGGACCTGCGCGGTGGCGACCTGGTCGCCTTTGGCCACCGTGACGTCGCTGAGCGTTCCGGAGACGGGTGCGGGCACCTTCATCTCCATTTTCATCGCTTCGAGGATGAGGATGGGGTCGCCCTCGTTGACGTGGCTGCCTGATGTGGCGCTGACCTGTATGACAACACCCGGCATGGGCGCCTGCACATCGGTCAGTTCGCCGGAGCCGCCTGCCTGCTTGGGTGTGACGGCGGCAGCGGTGGTGCCCTCCTCTTTGAGGTCCACGACGTAGGCTTTGTCGTTCACGTGGGCATGGTTGCCGTCGAAGGTGACGGAGTACTTGTGTCCACTCACGGTCACCGTGTAGGTGCCCGACGGCTTAGACGGTTTGGCTGCCGTCGGTGCGCCGCTGTCGGCCTGCGTCGCGGGATCCACCTTGCGGACGCCCAGCGTGGCGTTGCCTTTGAGGAAGTTGACGCCCTTGTCTCTGCAGGTTGCGACGATGAAGACGTTCTCTTCGGTCTCTTCAAGGCCCTCTTCTTTGAGGCGCTTGCGTGCCACATCCAGGCCCTTGGTCGGGTCTTCGTCGTTGATCTCAACCGCGGTACGGGTGGTCGGCTCAAGCTCAAGCTGTTCGGCGGCCAGTTTTACCACGCTCGGATCGGGTGAAACCGGTGTTTTTCCGAAGTAGCCAAGCACCATCTTGCCGTAGCCATCGGCGATCTTGGTCCATGGGCCGAACATCACATTGTTGAACGCCTGCTGGAAGTAGAACTGAGAGACAGGTGTCACGGAGGTGCCATAGCCACCACAGCGGACCACGTCGCCCATGGCCTTAATGATGGAGGGGAACTTGTCCATGATGTTGTTGTCACGCAGCATCTGTGTGTTGGCGGTCAGGGCGCCGCCAGGCATCGGGCTCCACGGAATCAGCGGCTCCACAGCGGTGGCCTCGGGGGGCAGGAAGTAGTCCTTCATGCACTCTTTGAATACCTCTTCGGCACCGCGGATCTTGTCGATATCGACATCCAGCGCATATTCTGATCCGCGCAGGGAGTGCCACATCGTCAGGACGTCGGGCTGGCAGGTGCCGCCCGAGCAGGGGGCCAGTGAAAGATCAATCACATCGGCACCACCTTCAATCGCTTCACGGTTACACGCCACACCGATGCCGGCGGTATCATGCGTGTGGAAGTGAATGATGGTGTCTTCGGGCAGCAGCTTGCGGGCGCGCTTGATCGTGCGCCGCACCTTGGCCGGGGCGGAGGTGCCGGAGGCATCTTTGAAGCAGACCGAGTCGAAAGGAATGTCGGCATCCAGAATCTTCTGGAGGACCTCGGCATAGAAGTCAGGACCATGGGCGCCGCTACATCCCGGAGGCAGCTCCATCATGGTAACGCAGACCTGGTGCTTCAGACCGGCTTCGACGATGGCGCGGCCGCTGTGTATCAGGTTGTTGACATCGTTGAGGGCATCGAAGTTGCGGATCGTGGTGATGCCGTGTTTCTTGAAGAGCTTGGCATGCAGGCTGATGACGTCGCTCGACTGCGACTCGAGGCCCACCACATTGGCGCCACGTGCCAGTGTCTGTAGGTTGGCCTCGGGGCCGGCGGCCACGCGGAAGGCATCCATCATATCGAACGCGTTCTCGTTGCAGTAGAAGAAGAGCGACTGGAAGCGTGCCCCACCGCCTGCTTCAAAATGATAGATCCCGGCGTCGCGGGCTGCTTCCACCGCCGGCAGAAAATCGTCGGTCAATACGCGCGCGCCGTAGACGGACTGAAAGCCGTCGCGGAATGCCGTACACATGAACTTGACTGTCTTCACTCCCATGACTCACCTCGATGTAGCGCTATTCAGATTCGTTGCAATTAGTGGACCAGGATAGACCAGAGAATACCGGCGGCGATGGCTGACCCGATCACACCGGCCACGTTAGGGGCCATGGCGTGCATCAGCAGGAAGTTATCGGGATCTTCCTGCTGGCCCACCATCTGCACGACACGCGCCGAGTCCGGCACGGCCGAAACGCCTGCGGCGCCGACGAGCGGATTGATCTTGTCTTTCAAAAACAGGTTCATAAATTTAGCAGAAAGTACGCCCCCGGCGGTGGCGACACAGAAGGAGGCCGCGCCCAGCCCGAAGATACAGAGCGACTGCGAGGTCAGGAAGTTGCTGGCCTGCGTGCTGGCCCCAACGGAGAAGCCGAGCAGGATCGTGACGATATCGATCATGGATGTGCGGGCCGTCTGCGCGAGGCGTTCGGTCACGCAGCTCTCCTTGAGCAGGTTGCCGAGAAAGAGCATGCCGAGCAGGGATATCGCGCCCGGGACAATCAGCGAGCAGATCAGAAAGGCCGCGATCGGGAAGATGATTTTCTCACGCTTACCGACCTCGCGGGGCGGCTTCATCCGGATCAGGCGCTCGTTCTTTGTGGTGAGCAGCTTCATGATCGGCGGCTGGATGACAGGCACCAACGCCATATAGGAGTAAGCCGCGATGGCGATCGCGCCCAGAAGGTGGGGCGCAAGTTTTGAGGCCAGGAAGATAGAAGTAGGGCCGTCGGCGCCGCCGATGATTCCAATCGCGGCGGCTTCCTTGATGCCGAAGTTCAGGCTGTCAAACATGCCGCCCAGAAAGACGGCGCCGATGAGTGTCAGGAAGATGCCGATCTGGGCGGCGGCCCCGAGCAGGATTAACTTCGGGTTGGAGAGCATGGTCGAAAAATCAGTCATGGCCCCGATGCCCAGGAAGATGAGCGGCGGAAAGATGCCCTGGCGGACACCAAAGTAGATGTAGCTCATCACGCTGCCTTCACTATACACGCCCAGCGCCATGTTCTCTACGAAGGGAATGTTGCCCAGCACGGCACCGAATCCTATGGGAAGCAGGAGGAGAGGTTCGTAGTCCTTAATGATCGCGAGCGAGATGAAGACGATGCCGATGACGATCATGATGGCGTTGCCCCATGTCATCTGGGCGAAGCCGGTGGTTTCTATGAATTGGTAAAAGATGTCCATTCAATCACCTCAGGAAGAGACGGTTACTCGGAAGGGCTGTACTTCTCACGGTAGAGTGCAGCGGCAATGGCGACGGCCACGCGATCATGATCGGTTGCGGCCTTGGTATCTGAATCGGGGAAGACTTTGGCCAGCAGTTCAAGAATACGGGGCAGGGCGGCGATAAAGGTGCTGATCATGACCAACGAGAAGAACACGATAAGCATGCCCGCAATGGAAACGGCCACCGCATTGGGTTCCGAGTTCACTACGCTCTGCCATCCTGCTGCCACACTGTTCATTTAACATTGCACCTTGCCTGCCTATCGCTCTTTTTTGGGCATCGGCTGGACGAATAGTGCCTTCTTCGGCAGCATAAGGCAAGCCCATGCTCGCGCGGTGCCGTGAAATCCTTTGACCCCCTGTCGAATTGCGCCTAACATGCAGACTGCTGTCCGCTGTCACCAAGCGAGAGGACTACGGGAATCTCCCGTAGCGGATTTTCTGAAAAGAAATCCGACCATAGGACGCTATCTGTCCTACCCCACCTGCTACAGTGGTCGACAATGATAGAGGAAGGTGGAGCTGTTGGAGCCTGAGAGAAAGTACTACGCGCATAGC
>JAOZSS010000124.1 GCA_029939545.1 Kiritimatiellia bacterium
TCATTTTGGCAATGAATTCGGCCGCCCCCAGCTACTCGGTATGTTCCGCACGGTCGAAACCGAGTGTCTCGACCGCTACCGCGGCTACCATAAGCCGATCATGCTCGCCGGCGGCACGGGAAACATCAAGCGGGAGCACGTCCTCAAAAAGGACATTCCGCAGAGCGCTCGTATCATCCAGATCGGTGGACCGGCCATGCGCATCGGCTTGGGCGGCGGCGCGGCTTCCTCAATGGCCACCGGCAGCAATGCGGCCGAGTTGGATTTTAATTCGGTACAACGCGACAACGCCGAAATGGAGCGTCGTTGCCAAGGCGTGATCGATACCTGTATCGCGTTGGCCGACAACAACCCGATCCTTAGTATTCACGACATCGGTGCCGGCGGCCTCTCCAACGGTTGCCCGGAGCTCGTTGCCGAGACAGGCGGGCATTTCCAACTCCGCAACATCCACAACGAAGACCTCTCGATGTCGCCGATGGAAATCTGGTGCTGCGAGGCCCAAGAGCGCTATGTGCTGGCCGTCGGTGAAGCCGACGTCGGCCGCTTTCTCGCCCTCTGCGAGCGCGAACGCTGCCCTGTCGCCGTGCTCGGGATCGTGGGCGACGATCATCGCCTCGTGCTGGAAGACACTCATTTTGACAACAAGCCGATCGATATTGATATCGACGTCATCCTCGGCAAACCGCCCCGCATGTTGCGTGACGTAGCACACCAGCCAGCCACACCACCCGCTCTCGACCTGGCGAAAATGGACCTCGCGGAAGCCGCCAAGCGCGTGCTCCAGTTCCCGGCCGTGGCACGCAAGACATTCCTGATCACGATCACCGATCGCAGCATTACCGGCATGGTCGCCCGCGAGCAGATGACGGGGCCTTACCAGACCCCCATCGCCGACGTGGCCGTCACGACCACCTCGCTGCATGCCACCACCGGCGAAGCCATGGCCATCGGCGAACGGTCGCCGATCGCGCTGATCTCCGCCCCGGCCTCCGGCCGCATGGCGATCGGCGAAGCGCTGACAAATATCGCCGCGGCCCCGATTGAATCGATCACGAAAATCCGACTCTCCGCCAACTGGATGTGCGCCTGTGGCGAACCCGGAGAGGACGCGGGCCTCTATGACACCGTCAAGGCGGTCGGCATGGAGTTCTGCCCCGCCTTGGGCATCTCGATCCCGGTCGGCAAAGACTCCCTCTCCATGCGTACGGTGTGGGAGGACAGCGAAGGAACGCCACACCGTCAGACCGCCCCGCTCAGCCTGGTGGTCAGCGCCTTTGCGCCGGTACACGATGCGCGCAAGACATTGACCCCCGACCTCAAGCCCCACGCTTCGGCCCTCCTCCTGATCGATCTCGGCGAAGGCCGGAACCGCCTCGGCGCCTCCGTCCTCGCCCAGGTCTACAACCAGGTGGGCGATGCAGCACCCGATGCGAATCGTCCGGAGCTGCTGGTCACTTTCTTCAGCGCGATCCAGAAACTGATCGCTGGCGACCTGCTGCTGGCTTATCACGATCGATCCGACGGCGGCCTTTTTGCCGCGCTGGCCGAGATGGCCTTCGGCGGCCATCGCGGGCTGACCGTTGACCTCGACGGTCTCGCCGGCGACCCGCTTACCATTCTCTTCAACGAGGAACTCGGTGCCGTTCTACAGGTCGCCGACGACCAGCTCTATGCCGTCAGTGCGATCCTTGAGCAGCACGCTCTGGCCTATGTTGTGACCTGTATCGGCAGCGTGCAAACGGAAGGGGATGTTCCGACACTTGAGATCGCCCGCGATCACGAGGTCCTGTTCAGCGAACCGGTCTCGGCGCTGAACCGTACGTGGTCGGAACTGACGATGCGCATGCAGGCCCTTCGTGATAATCCCGACTGCGCGAGGGAAGAGTTCGACCTGCTGCTCGACGAGACAGATCCCGGCATGACCATGGCGCTGACGTTCGATCCGGACGCGGCACCGGCCGTCCTCGATGCACGCCCCCGCATGGCGGTCCTGCGCGAGCAGGGAATTAACGGTCACATCGAGATGGCCGGGGCCTTTGACCGCGGCGGATTTGAGTGTGTTGATGTTCACATGACCGACCTCCACAACGGCCTGGTTGACCTGAAAGATTTCGCGGGCCTCGTGGCCTGCGGCGGGTTCTCGTACGGTGACGTGCTCGGGGCCGGATCGGGCTGGGCCAAGTCCGTCCTTTTCAATCAGGGACTGAAGGATATGTTTGCCGCCTTCTTCGCGCGCCAGGAAACCTTCGCGCTGGGCGTATGCAACGGCTGCCAGATGCTTTCCCAGCTCAAGGAGATCATCCCAGGTGCCGACCACTGGCCCACTTTCACACGCAACGTATCCGAGCAGTTCGAGGGGCGCTTCGTCACGGTAGAAGTCATGGAGTCGCCGTCCGTGCTGTTGAAAGGCATGGTCGGCTCACGCCTGGGTATCCATGTGGCACATGGCGAAGGCCTGGCCAACTTCGAGGATACCGGATCGATGACTGGCATCACCTCGCTCGGGCTTGCCTCCCTCCGTTACGTGGACGGACGCGCAGAATCGACGGAGATCTACCCCCTCAACCCGAACGGGTCACCCGACGGTCTGACCGGCCTGACGACCGAAGACGGGCGCGTGACCATTATGATGCCGCATCCCGAGCGTGTCTTCCGTTCCGTGCAGATGCCCTACCGCCCGGTGGGGATGTTCGAAGGCGAAGCCGGCCCCTGGTTGAAGCTCTTCCAGAATGCCCGGACTTTCGTGGGATAGCGTTTGCCGCACACGGTGCGCCCCGACAATGGACCCTGGTGGGGGTGTCGGGCCGCCCCGGGGGCGCCCGACACCACGCAAAAGCATGAGCTACCGGGACAAGTCTGCCTACCGGGGCCGCGTAAAGAGAACCTTGGCGTATCCAGCCCTACGCAACAGCTTCGTGACCTTCATCATGTCGGCCTGCGTGGCACCCTGCGGCAAAACCACGGTGATGGCCGTGGACGTCTTTGCCCCAGCCCGCTTAACCGCCCTGCCCAAGTCTTTCAGCACAGCCACGCGTCCATTGACCGAGACTTTGCCATCCGAAAACATCGAGACCTGTAGCGCCGAAGGACCGCCACGGCCACTAGTGCTACATCCCTGCCCCCCCAAGAGAGCAGCTACAACCACCAAGACAGTAAACCGATTCATAGTCCCGGCACTATACGACACCGCCCCTCGCCCTGCAACCGCATCCCCATGCCTTGCAGTAATTCTCATTATGGCACTACTTCAAGCCGTTCTGTCACCCGCCTGCCCCGATGCATCTCGGGGAGCTTGCCGAGGGATCTCCAGATCATCGAAAACACTGGAGATTCCTCGACTTCGCTCGGAATGACAGATCAGACAAGGGGCGAATGACTCCATAATGAGAATTACTGCGTGCCTTGACTTCACTCGGTCCACAGGTCATCCTCACTGTCACAAAACAGGTCACACGTTCTTATGCACCAGATATCCGTTGTCATACCGCTCTATAATAAGGAGAACGAGATCGAGCGCTGCCTGCGCAGTGTGATCGATCAGTCTCTCTCTCCGCTCGAAATCCTGATCGTTGATGACGGCTGCACGGACGCCAGCGCGACAAAGGTGGCGGCCCTTACCGACGAGCGGGTCCGGCTGATCCAGCAGACCAACCAGGGCGCCTCCGCCGCACGCAATCGTGGCATCCGCGAGGCGACGGGTGATGGGGTGGCCTTTCTCGACGCCGATGACGAATGGAAGCCCGGCTTTCTTGCCACGGTTGCCCAACTGGCCGAACGGTTTCCCTCCGCCGCCCTCTTCGCGACGGGCTGCGACATTGTCGAAGGCGGGGACCGCGTGGTTGCGCAACGCTACGCAGGACTTCCGACCGACCCGGAAGGCGGGTTGATCGACGACTTCTTCGCCTTCATGACGCGCTATCCGCCCATCAACTCAAGTAACACGCTCTGCAGGCGGGCGGTATTTGATGAGGTGGGTGTCTTTCCCGTGGGTGAAGCGCTGGCGGAGGACTGGGATATGTGGACACGCATCGCGCTGCGCCATCCCGTGGCCTATCACCCAGGCGTCCAGGCGGTCTATCACACCGGCGCTGAGAATCGTGCGGCGCGCGATCTTTCCTTTACAGGAAAAGACACCGCCCTGCTGACCACGCTTCGCGCCGCCCTGAAGTCAGGATCCTTCCCTCACACGCAGCGGGAGTCGGTGGAGCAGTTCACGGCCAAGCATCTGCTGGAGATTGCCAAACACACGCTCGCCGCAGGCGATCGCACGACAGCGCGCAAGCGTATCCGCCAAGCCTGGCCGCTACACGGCGCTAAGGGAAAGTGCCTGCGCTGGTGGCTCCGAAGCTGTTGCCCCCTACAGCCTACAGCCTACAGCCTACAGTCTACCTAAGCCCCTTCTCGCAAAACGCAGGGATCTCCTTGCGCTCGAAGTACTCCCGGTTCTGGCTGACCCAAGCGTCGGCTTCGGGCTTGTGCGTGTCGTGCCAGAGGTGCACCGCACGCGCCTCGTTGAACACGGACTCCGCGCTCATCCCGGCCCGGTAGAGACGCAGACCCAGGTCGTCGTCCTCGAGACCCCACCCTTCAAACTTCTCGTCAAATCCGTTGACGCGCTCGATGTCGGCGCGGTAGATCGAGAAGTGGTTGCTGATGAGCTGCGGTTTGTGACGCTTGGTCAGGTGCAGCCGGCGCAGGAAGCGGCTTCGCTTGAACCGTGCTTCGGCGGCGGCGAGGTGCGAACCATCCGCCTGCCGCCACAGCGCCTCTATGTCCAAAGCATAAACGGGCGGCGTTTCCAACAGCTGTCCCGTTGCCGCTTCATCCAGTTGCGCCGCCTGACCGAGGAGAAAATGCCCCGGCTTGGCGCGATCAAGATGCTGCGCCAATGCATCGGGCATCAGCACAATGTCACAGTCGAGGAAAACCAGGTACTCCCCCGAGGAATGCCGGATACCCATATTACGTGCAGCAGCAGCCCTAAATCCGCGGTTCTCTTGCGATACGTAATCGTTGGGTATGGGATAAGACGAAAGGAACGCCTTAACCTCCTCGGTCTCCTCCGCACACGAACCATCGTCCGCCACGATCACCTCGTCCGGACGAACCGTCTGGTGCAACATGGCCCCCAGGCACACCTTGAGCCACGCCGCGCGGTTATAGATATTGACAATCAGGCTAGTCTTCATCTGCGCCACGTGTAACACATGCCGCGGGCCGCTGCAAATCCTGATCTGTATTCCGACGTTCAGCAGTTCTCATTATGGGACGATTTCAAGCCGTTCTGTCATCCCGAGGAGCTTGCCGAGGGATCTCCAGCTCATCGGGAAAACTGGAGATTCCTCGACTTCGCTCGGAATGACAGCTCAGACAAGAGACGAATACTTCCAAAATGAGAATTGCTGCGCTGGGTTTGACATTCCTCTCCTGCCGCCCTACGCTCACGGCATGGTACCACAATGGATTATTGAGCAGAAGCGCGATGGCAAGGCGTTAGACGAGGCCGACATCCGGGCCTTTATCGACAGCTACACGACCGGCGACATTCCCGACTACCAGATGGCCGCGCTGGCCATGGCGATCTACTTCCAGGGCATGAGCGCGCACGAGGTTTCTGTTCTAACCGATGCCATGATGCGTTCGGGCGATCGTGTCGATACCAGCGCCATTCCGCTGCCCAAGGCCGACAAGCATTCGACCGGCGGCATTGGCGACAAGGTTTCGCTCATCCTCGCACCACTCGTGGCCTGCTGCGGTGTGGCCGTCCCGATGCTGTCGGGCCGCGGCCTTGGCATTACCGGCGGCACGCTCGACAAGTTGGAGTCGATTCCCGGCTACCGGACCGACCTGGAAATTGACGGGTTCCTCGATGTGCTGAACCAATGCGGCTGTTCCATTATTGGACAGACCGGCTCCCTGGCACCGGCGGATAAGAAGCTCTATGCGCTGCGTGATGTGACCGGCACGGTCCCCTCCATTCCGCTTATCGCGGCCAGTATCATGTCCAAGAAGCTGGCCGAAGGCATGGACGCGCTCGTGCTGGATGTGAAGTGGGGCTCCGGCGCATTCATGAAAACACCTGAGCTCGCCACGGAGCTCGCGGAGACCATGGTCAGTATTGGCAAGGAGGCCGGCAAGGCCATGGCGGCCGTCGTGACGGACATGAACCAGCCGCTCGGCCGCACAGCGGGCAACGCGCTGGAGGTGCGCGAAACCATTGAGACGCTCCATGGCGAAGGGCCACCCGACCTGGTCAAGATTACGATCGACCTCTCGGCCCACATGCTAACACTTACCGGCGTGGAGCCGGATCTCGCAGCGGCCCGTAGTCGCCTGACGGATGTGCTCGCCGATGGCCGCGCCCTCGCGAAGTTCAAGGCGATGGTTGCCCTGCAGGGCGGCGACACGGCCGTGATCGACGATCCATCCCGCCTGCCAACAGCCACGCATCAGGTCCCCTGCCCTGCTCCGACAGAGGGCGTGGTCGCGGGCGCCGATGCCGAAGCGATTGGTCGCGCCTGCATCGCCCTTGGTGCCGGACGTCAGCGCGTAGAGGATGACGTGGACCACGCCGTCGGTATCAGCGATATCGTCAAGATCGGCGAGACCGTGTCGGAGGGACAGCCCATGGCCATCATTCATGCCGACAGCTACGAGGCCATTGAAGAGGCCAAGCCATTCGTAGAGCAGGCTTTTTGGATCAGTTCCTACTCCGTGGTTGCGCCCGCTCTCATTGGAAAGGTTATCACATGAAACCCGCCGACCTGCTCGCCGCAGCCGCCGCGGCATGCCGCAACGCGCATGCCCCCTATTCGAAGTATCGGGTCGGTGCCGCCCTATTGACCGACGATGGCAGCGTGATCACCGGGTGCAATGTGGAGAACGCGTCGTATGGGCTCACGATCTGCGCCGAGCGCGTGGCAATCGGTACCGCCGTGGCCGCGGGTAAGACCCCATTCAAGGCCATTGCCATCATGGCAGATAATGGTCCGGCCCCCTTCCCCTGCGGAGCGTGCCGCCAGGTATTGGCCGAGTTCTGTACCCCGGAGCTTCCGGTTTACATTGCGGGCGCGGGCTGCACGGACGCCTACGAAACCACCACGCTCGGGACCCTGCTCCCGTTTGCCTTTAAGCTGTGATTTTGACCGGCTCGCCAATAGTGTTCGGCAGGATACCTGCTAAGCGGGCAGTCAGATACACTTAATCGAACTGCTTAGTTCTTGATCTCCAAGAAGTTACAACT
>JAOZSS010000125.1 GCA_029939545.1 Kiritimatiellia bacterium
ATTGATCAACCCGTGCTGCTCAACCAAGAAATTTCAAATATATTTGGCTAGGTTTCTATTGAACGGACGGGGATATACTGTCGTAGGTCTGCTGCTGGGGCTGGGGTGTACCGTACAGGCCACAACGGTCGAGGTGACACGTCATAGCATACCGGTCGCAGGGCTGAGCATTACCACGGATGCAACAGGGCGCGATCGTGTTGCCATCCAGGGCTTCGGTTCACGCACAGTCCCGGGCGAACCCATTGTTCCATTCCGCCAGGTCAACATCGCCGTACCGCCGGATGCCACCATTCAGGAGGTGCGATTCCGCCCATCCTTCCGCGAACTCTCCCGTTCGTTTGACGTTGCGCCGGCATCCCTGGCGGTGCAAAGCGGAGCCACAGAACAGGAACTGGACCGGATGTTGGCCCACCGCCAGGCAAATATGGAAACCGCTTACGCCAAGTCAACGTACTATCCGGATACGGTGGCCCGATTCAAGGGCGTGGGGCACCTTCGTCGCTACCGCTACGCGCAGATTGAGTTCGCGCCGTTCCAGTACATCCCCGCCACCGGTCAGGCAAGGGTGGTGTCAGAGCTGGAGATCGAGATCGAGTATCTGCCCGGTGCATACACCGCAGGTATGGCCGCCGACCCGGCACAGGAAACCTTTGAACCGGAGGCTGAACTGCTGCTGGACAACTTCGTCATGGCACGCCCGTGGTACCGCCAGGCTCCCGTGCAGGTGCTCGGATCGGGTGACTACACCTATCTGGTCCTTGCCCCGGCCGCCCTGGAAGTTGCCCTTGAACCACTGACACACTGGAAAGAGCAGATCGGACAGCGCGTCAAGTTCATCGCGCTGGAGACGGTCACCAACGATCCCGGTTACGCCTCATTTGACGTACAAGGTAAAATCCGCGCCTACCTGAGAGACCGCTATCTCTCCTGGGGCAGCCAGTACCTGCTGCTTGTCGGCGATACAGACCTGATCCCGATGCGAGAGTGCACCGTGACCACCGCGACATCTACAAACGTCTGCTACACAGACCAGTACTACGGCGAGCTTTCGCTGCCAGACAGCTCAAGCTGGGATGCCGACGGGGACGGCGTCTACGGGGAATACCCGGATGACCCGATCGACTGGGCCATGGAGCTCTACGTCGGCCGCCTACCGTCGAACGCCGGCGGCACGCTGCGGGGTATCTGCGAACGAAGCCGTGACTACGAGATGCAGACCGGACCATGGAAGAAGAACGCCCTGTTCTGCACAGCCATTCTCAATGCCACTGACACAGGCGACAAGTACATGCCTTTCACCGACGGGGGCTACATGGCGAAGTACCTGTTCGATAATGGATATTTTTCAGACTGGACCACGCGCTGGGGATGTGAGGCTGAGGGGATTGAACCCTCGTCCATGCCCTACGACTTCCACATCGGATATACCAATGTCGAGCATGAATGGGAAACCGTGGACTATGGCATCGTCAACTTCACCGGGCACGGCGACCCCAGCGGCCCCCTGCGTTTCGTCTGGCACGATGACAGCAACGGCAATGGCATGGCGAGCCATGGCGAATACACGAAACCCAATATGTTCTACAGCTTCCAAGCTGGTTCAGTCGGGCCCAGCGAACCCTCCATCGTCTACTTCGCCGGATGCAATGACGGCCGCTGGGATGACCCGAACGCCATTGCCAAACGCGTCATCGTTTACCAGGCAGCTGTATCGTCGATTGGCGCCACCATCGATAGCTTCTATTGGATCGGCTGGCAGCAGCCCTCGGATGGCGCAGCAGATCAGTCGCTCCAGGTCTTTTGGAACCAGTACGTCACGGGCGCCTACCCGCAGGCGGGTAAAGCATTGGCGGTGGCAAAGATATACTATCGCATCACCTACGGCGATTCCGTCGGGACGCATATCATCTCTCACATCATGACGTACTACGGCGACCCCTCGCTGAACGTGCAGGGCGTGGCCGACCGGTCCAACCTAAAGCTGGACTGGCCGACAGCATGGACCTTCCCCGTCGTTCCAAGAGCCACGGCGGATGCCACCACAGCCTGGTGCCCCGTGTCGAGCACGCTGCCCGGCTTCTCACTCTCCACCTACCTGAACTACGCCGTGGACAACAACGGCACCGTGCCCGCCTATGACGTCATCGTGGCCATGCAAATCGACGGGACAGACGTACGCGCGCAGAAGGACTGGAACTGGATCGATCCGGGGCTCCCCGGCCAGATTATCAACGAGGGCCCCTACGCCGTGCATGGCGGTCGGCACACCCTGAGCGTGATCTATGATCCCGATGACACCGTGCTCGAGAACAGCGAAGCCGACAACGCGCTGCATCGGCAGTTTGTCTGGTCGCCCTTCGAATTGACAACCGACACGTCGTACGTCTGGGGCGAGGTCCCGCCGCGCGGGTCGCTTGGCACGGCAAACTGCGAAGGCTTCAAAACCACGCCCCTCACTATGCGCCGCATCTGGGCTGCGGTCGGTTTCCTGCCCGACGAACCCGATGCCGACCCGGCGATGCGCCTCTACGAGCCCTATGTCGACTCCACCCATGGTTTTGCCGTGTTCGACGCCGAATCGGACGTCGGCGTAGGCGAGACCGAAGTCGTTCTCTACAACATCACCGCCGCAGAGACGAACGGACCTGTCTATCCAGGGATCTTTCGCAAGACCGCAGCGAGCAGCGGCGGACGACTGCAATGGGTCACGGCTGACTCGCTGAACCCCAATGTGCCGCACGATCCCGTCGAGATGGGAGAGAACGATGTGGTCCACCTCTACCAGATCACACTCGACCCCGGCGTATGGAAGGCGGAGATAGTCGCAGATTTCGGCGACCGTGCCGATCTCTCCCTTGCTGTCTACGGTCCGGACATGGCCTACGCAGGAATGCTCGACTCCGTAACCGGTTTCCGCGCCAACGCGGGCGGTCCCGGCGCCACCGAGACATTTCCCTTTCGCGCCCCGACCAACGGCATGTACGGCGTAGCCGTCTGGAAAACCGGTCACAGCGATGCAGGAGAAACGGCCACGTACACGTTAAGTGTCACATCCGACCCCACGCCGCCGCCGACCATCATCCGACGCATGGCTCGTGTACCCGTACCCGCGTACAATGTCTGGTTGGAGTGGAACGAGGAAGCCGGCTGGGTATACGGAATCAGGTACACCAGCGATCTGAATACCTGGACCACGTCACCCGCCACCTTCTACGCCACAGAAAACACCCCTCGCGCCTGGCTGGACAACGGCACACACACGGGCGGATCACCGAAACGCTGCCGATTCTACCAAGTTTTAACTGAACAACCCTGATCGGCAGACGAAATTCTTCGTGCGCCCGGTCATAATCCGCCGTACAACATCTACGGTGGCAATTACAACGAAGAGAGAGATCCATGCACCAGCAGACACACGCAAATTCCTTCTGGCAGGCGCTATGGCCGGATCGCTGTGTGCCCTGCCGGCCAAGAGCCCGTCCCTTCCCTCCCCTCCGCGTGGTCAACCATTGTCGGCTGCTGGCTGGCGTGTGCTTCAACCGTCTAGGGGGGGTAACAACCGGAGTTATACGTGTTTGAGTTCATCGCTAATCGTACGCCTGTCAACACATCGGCTTCGCCGGGCACCGTACTGCTCGACTTCCTGCGCGATGAGCTTCAGTTGAAAGGAACGAAGGAGGGGTGTCGGGAAGGCGACTGCGGAGCCTGTACCGTCCTGGTCGGCAGGCTCACAGACGAAGGCATGGCTTACCACACGGCCGCATCCTGCCTGTTGCCCATCGGGGCTCTGCATGGCCGACACATCGTTACGATCGAAGGGCTCACGGAAAACGACCTCTCGGCGATACAACAGGCAATCGTCGATGAGGGCGCCACGCAATGTGGATTCTGCACGCCGGGCATCGTGGTGGCACTGGCGGGGTTCCTTCTCAACAGCACGTCTCTCAGTGTCGACGACGGCTACGCTGCCGTGGAAGGCAACATCTGTCGCTGCACAGGCTATGCATCCATCCGGCGCGCCATTGTTCACCTGGTTGATGTCATCCCCACCTTCTCTTCAGATCTCTCGAATCGCGTCACCCATCTTGTCGATGCCAAGCTCCTACCGGCTTACTTCACCGACATCGCCGCCAAACTCAAAGCCTTACCACCCGCCACGTCGGACAGCACGCCCTCAGTCGGCGCCACGCGTGTGGCGGGAGGGACCGACCTCTTCGTTCAACGCGCCGAATCGTTGCTGGAGACCCCGCTGCATTTCCTCGACACACCTGACTTGCGAGGTATTCGTCGCGAGGCGAACCGACTTGTCATCGGCGGCGGCACGACGGTCGAGGAACTCCTGCATGCCGAGGTTCTGCTCGAGACATTCCCGGGCTGGAAACGCTCCCTGCGACTGGTCTCGTCCACATTGATCCGCAACAGAGCAACGCCGGCTGGAAACATCGTGAATGCCTCACCCATTGGCGATCTTACGATCATGCTGCTTGCGCTTGATGCGGAACTCACCATCCACGGCCCAGACGGAGTACGACAGGTAGCACTCTCAGCTTTCTATCATGGCTACAAATCGTTTGACCTGGCCGACGAGGAATGGATCACGACGATCGCGGCTCCCATTCCGCCGGATGGTGCCCGGTACAACTTTGAGAAGGTGTCACGTCGCGAACACCTCGACATCGCCAGCGTGAACTCGGCCATGCAGCTTGTTCTCGACGAGGACAGAATCGCCGATGCTCGCCTCTCAGCCGGCGGCGTTGGCCCTGTGCCGCTCTTCCTGCGAGAGAGCTCTGATTACCTGAGAGGAAAGCCCCTAACAGACGAGACAGTCTCCGGCCTGCTCAAGGTGGTCGATGCGGAGATAGCCCCGATCAGCGACGTGCGCGGCTCGGAAGTATACAAGCGGCGCCTGCTGCGCCGACTCGTCATCGCCCATTTCACGGAGCTGTGTCCCGACCTGGAGTTGGTGGAGGGCGCACTATGAGTTCACCCGACACGATTGCTCACGTGCGCGGCGAGTCGCCTTTCATCGACGATCTGCCCGAGCCGCGCGGCACGCTACACGCCGCCGTCTTGAGTTCACCCATCGCCCACGGCACCATCCGCACGCTCGACACCGCCGCGGCCACGGCAAGGCCCGGTGTGGCCGCCGTCTTCACCGCGATCGATATCCCGGGGCGCAACCAGGTTGGCACCCTTATCGAGGATGAGCCGCTGCTTGCGACAGAGGAGGTCCATTATGTCGGCCAGCCCATAGCCGTGGTCGTGGCCTCCACCCTGCGGGAAGCACGGGCCGCCGCACGTCTTATCGAGGTCGATATTGACCCCCTCCCCCTCCAGCTCGATCCTCGCGACGCGGCCGCCCGGGGGGCCTTGATCGCCCCCGCGCGTACACTCAGTCTCGGCGATATCGACAAGGCGTGGTCCCGGTGCGCGATCATCGTCGAGGGACGCGCCGACTCGGGTGGACAAGAGCACCTCTACCTCGAAACTCAGGCCTCGCTAGCCCTTCCCCAGGCACGGGGACGACTCCACATCATGGCCGGCACCCAGGCACCCACCGCGGTACAGCGCATTGTGGCCCGCGTTTTGGGCTGCCACATGAATGACATTGAAGTGGAGGTACCGCGACTCGGCGGTGCCTTCGGGGGCAAAGAAGATCCGGCTACACCGTGGGCCGCCATGGCCGCGCTCGCCGCAACCACGCTGCAACGCCCGGTCAAGCTAGTCCTCAACCGGCATGAGGATATGACCTTCACCGGCAAGCGGCATCCCTACTCCAGCGACTTCAAGCTGGGCCTCGATGCCGACGGTCGTTTCCTCGCCTACGAGGCCACCTACTACCAGAACTCCGGCGCCGCGGCTGATCTCTCCCCCGCGATCCTGGAGCGAACACTGTTCCACGCGACGAATGCCTACTTCGTGCCAAACGTCCAGGTGACCGGTATGTGCTGCCGGACCCACCTGCCTCCCTTCACCGCCTTCCGCGGGTTTGGCGGACCGCAGGCACTATTCGTTATGGAGGCGGCCATCACCGCCGCCGCAGAGAAGACTGGGATAGCCGTGCGCACGCTACAGCAGACCAACCTGCTCAAGGACGGCGATACGCTTCCCTATGGCATGCGCTTTGAGGGCAATGCCCCACACCGCAGTTTTGCCGAAGCTCTTAAGCGGTTTGACGTGGAAGCGCGTGAAAATAAACTCGCCGAGTCAGACCGGCACACGCCCAACACCCGCAACGCCCTCGCAATCATGCCGGTCTGTTTCGGCATCTCGTTCACCAACACCATGCTCAACCAGGCCGGAGCGCTGGTGCATATCTACACCGATGGCAGCGTGAGCGTCAGTACCGCCGCCGTTGAGATGGGACAGGGCGTGCTGACCAAGATTCGCCGGATCGTGGCCTTGGCGCTGAGTATCGATGAGGCGCGGGTCCGGCTCGAAACCACGAGTACGGCACGCGTGGCAAACACATCGCCCACGGCGGCGAGTTCGGCGGCCGACCTGAACGGGGCGGCCGCACTCGCGGCCTGCCAGATGCTCCGGGACCGGATGATCGCCGTGGCGGCGGAGCTGGCCGGCGTTGAGACCGATGATGTGACGCTCCGGGACGAGCGTGTCTGGAGCGGTGAAGCAGCAACGGAGATCGACTGGGAGCAACTCGTGCAGGCCGTCTACGAACGCCGTATTGATCTATCGGCGCATGCCTTCTATGCCACGCCCAACCTTCACTACGACAAAAGCACGGAAAAGGGGAAACCGTTCGCCTATCATGCTTGCGGGACGGCGGTGCTCCAGGCCCGCCTCGATGTATTGCGCGCTACGGCTGCTATCGAGTCGGTCGAGGCCGTTCACGATGCCGGGCGGAGCCTCGACCTGCTGGTCGATCGCGGCCAGGCCGAAGGCGCCATCGTCCAGGGCATTGGGTGGGTAACACTAGAAGAGTTGGTCCACTCGGCCGAGGGCCACCTGCTCTCCAATTCGCTGACCACCTACAAGGTCCCCGATCTCCATTTTGCACCGAAGCGCCTGGAGGTGGTCTTTCTCGAGGATAGCGAAGCCCCATCCGCCGTGATGCAGTCGAAGGCCATCGGCGAGCCGCCCTTCATGTACGGCATCGGTGCCTATTTCGCGATTCGGGCCGCGATGGCCTCTGTGCGCCCATTGCCTGTCGACCACTTCGAGGCACCG
>JAOZSS010000126.1:0-1860 GCA_029939545.1 Kiritimatiellia bacterium
GTTCAACATTTCCTCCGCCATTTACGATGCGCTGTAGAAATGCCATCAGCAGCAAGTGAGGGAAGGCTTCGGTATAATCGGCTTTCTGTTCCCATCTCTCCGAATGCCGACGCCAGAATTTCTGAAATTCGCGCAGCAACGCATCCATGTCGAGACTGCCGTCAGCCTGCTTCCATCTGAATTCAGGATTTGTCACAACGGTCTTGCATGACCCGGCGCGGTGTGCTATTTACCTCAGCTTTGTTGCCCCCGGTTTGAGAGGAGTTATGCAGGAACGAGACGCCTATGTGGCCCTGAATCTGATGGAGAAGGTCGGGCCCGTCACGGTGCGGTCCCTGGTCGAAGCACTAGGTTCCGCAGCGGCGATTTTTGAGGCGTCGAAGCGGGATTGTCTGGCGGTTAAGGGTATAGGCCAAAGTCTGGCCGAGGCCATTCAACGTCAGTGTCGGCGGATTGATTGGCAGGGGGAGCAGGAACGTGCAGCGGCTAAGGACATCCGTATCATCACGCGGGTGGATCCTGAGTACCCGGCGGCGCTGAGTCGGATCTACGATCCGCCTCTGGCGCTCTACGTGCGTGGGACGCTGCAGGAGGGAGACAAGCATGCGATGGCGATTGTCGGTACACGACGCGGCACGCATTACGGCCGTGACACCGCCAAACGCTTTGCCTCCGGGCTGGCGCAGGCGGGGTACACAATCGTGAGTGGGCTGGCGCGCGGGATCGATACGCTGGCGCATGAGGGCGCGCTTGAGGTGCAGGGACGCACCGTGGCGGTGATTGGTAGTGGAATGGATCATATGTATCCTGCTTGCAACGCGGGACTGGCCGATCGCATTGCCGAGCGCGGAGCGGTGATCTCTGAGTTTCCGCTCGCACGGCAGCCGGATCGGACCACGTTTCCAATGCGCAACCGCATCATCAGCGGGTTGAGCAAGGCGATCGTGGTGGTCGAAGCCGGGCGCCGTAGCGGCGCGCTGATCACAGCCGATGCCGCCCTGGAGCAGGGCCGTGACGTGTTCGCGGTGCCGGGACGGATTGACAACACGTATGCCGAGGGACCGAACCGACTGATCAGGAAGGGGGCGGTGCTGGTCCGCGGCGTACCGGATATTTTGGATGAGTGTGGTACCTTGTGGGGAGGTGCACTGTCGCAGGCGAACGCCCTGCCGCGTGAGCTATCGACATTCAGTGATGAAGAGACCGGCCTCCTCGAGCTGCTGGGTAGCGGGGAGCAGGGCGTAGATGAGCTGATTCGGCAGTCGGGGCTGCAGGCCTCGCGGGTTGGCTCGGTTCTGCTGGGGCTGGAAATGAAGCGAATGATTCGCATGTTGCCGGGACGCATTGTTGAGAGATGTGCGGCCGGCGTTGAGGAGTAGTCAGAAATGGGCAAGAAACTGGTAGTAGTGGAATCGCCGGCCAAGGCGAAGACGATCAACAAGATCCTGGGGAAGGACTACATCGTGGAGTCCTCCATGGGGCATGTGAGAGACCTTCCGATTCGAAGTCTTGGCGTGGATGTGGATGCGGAGTTCAAGCCGAAGTATGTGTTGATCAAGGGGCGCAAAAAGGTCGTCGACACGCTGAAGAAGGCCGCCAAAATCTGCGACGCGATCTATCTGGCGCCCGACCCCGACCGGGAAGGGGAGGCCATTGCCTGGCACCTCGCCGCGATTCTGGGCGAAGCCAACAAGGATGCGGAGTTGCTCCGTGTGCAGTACAACGAGATCACACCCGCTGCCGTCAGGAAGGCCTTCAGTGCGCCGACGGCGATTGACCAGCACCGCGTGGATGCGCAGCAGGCACGACGCGTGCTCGACCGTATCGTGGGCTATATGGTGAGTCCCATGCTGTGGCGCC
>JAOZSS010000126.1:1870-5152 GCA_029939545.1 Kiritimatiellia bacterium
ATCCGACGCGGGCTGAGCGCCGGTCGCGTGCAATCCGTGGCCTTGCGCATCCTGTGCGAGCGCGAAAAGGAGGTTAAGGCGTTCACGCCGGAAGCCTACTGGGTGCACGGCGCATTGGCGCGTAAGCTGATCACGCCGCTCGATCCGTTCCAGATCAAGCTGGTCCGCGTCGATGGCAAGAAAGCCGAGATCAATAGCGAGGGCGATTCGAAGGCCATCCTCGACGATTTGCAGGGACGCTCGCTCAAGGTCCACGGCATTGCCACCAAGCAGATCACCAAGCGGTCGCCACCGCCGCACATTACCAGCAGCCTGCAGCAGGCCGGGTCCAGCTTCTGTGGCTACTCGCCGAAGCGGACCATGGCGGTGGCGCAGATGTTGTATGAAGGGGTCGATCTCGGGCAGGGACCCGAAGGGTTGATCACCTACATGCGTACCGACTCGGTTCACCTCGCCGACGATGCGGTGCAGTCCTGCCGCCAGTTCATCTCCGACACGTACGGCACTGATTTCTGCCCGGAGCAGCCCAATCGCTACAAGAGTCGTTCGGGAGCGCAGGAGGCGCATGAGGCAATCCGGCCAACCAGCATGCAGCATACGCCGGACAGCATGCGCGGCAAGCTCGATCCTGCGGCCCACAAACTCTACAGCTTGATCTGGGCGCGTTTCGTGGCCTGCCAGATGGCCCCGGCCAAGCTACAGCAGCGCACGGTGACCATCGAGGCGGTCAAGCCCACCGACGACGCGCGTGAGTTCCTGTTCAACGGATCGACGACCGATATCGTTTTCCCGGGCTACATGAAGGCCACGGGGGCCGACCGCAAGAAAGCCGAGGCGGATGAGCAGGAGCGCATTCCCGATCTGGCCGAGAACGAGCCGCTGGTCTGCGTGGAGTGGCTGGCTGAGCGCAAGGAGACGCAGCCGCCCCCGCGCTACAGTGAGACGTCGCTGGTCGGTGCCCTGGAACGTAACGGGGTAGGGCGACCCAGTACCTATGCCCAGACGGTTTCGACACTCTACGATCGGCAGTATGCCCAGCGTGAGAAGCGCACGATGATACCGACCGACCTCGGGATGCGCGTCAGCGATCTGTTGACCGAAACCCTCGGCGACCTGTTCAACGTCTCCTTCACCGCCTCGATGGAGGAGAAGCTCGACAAGGTCGAGAAAGGCGAGGAAGAGTGGACCGGGATGTTGGGCGAGTTTTATGGCCAGTTCCAGAAGTGGCTGGAGAAAACGAAGGCGCCGCCTGCGGATGCCGCAGACGTCGATAATGTGCTGGGCGTGCTGACGGAGGTCTCCGAGTGGGCACCAGAAGTGCAGCGTGGCAAGCGGAAGTACAGCGACGAGAAGTTCATCGCATCGGTCCGCAAACGTAAGGACGAGAAGGGCGATGTATCGGCTCGGCAGCTCGAGGCCCTGGTCCGGATCGTCTGCAAGTACGAGGACCAGTTGCCCGACGTGGAGAAGCGTCTGACCGACATGGGACTGGGCTCGATAGTGACCCAGGTGCGTGAGTCGCAGCCGGCGGGAGAAATGCTTCGTAAGCTGGAGGTGGCTGAGTCGGTTGAATCCGACGAGTCCACCACCAAGTTTGTCGGTTCGCTGCGTCAGCAAACAGATATGGGGCGCGCGCTATCCGATGCACAGGTTAAGGTGCTCGACTCCATTCTCCTGGGCGCAGCCGACCTGATCCCCGACTCAGCGTCGGTATTCGAGGAACTGGGGCTGTCGGCGGACGATATTCCGGATGACAAAGAGAGTGGAGCCATTCTTGAAGCGATGCAGTCGGTGACGGAGTGGAATCCGCCCACGCAGCGCGGCAAGCGGACCTATGACGACAAGGCCTTTATCGAGTCGTTGAGTGGCTACTATGGGCGTAAGAAGTTTCTGTCGGAGCGCCAGCGCGGTGCGCTGAAGCGTATCTGTGGGCGCTATGGCGACCAGATCCCCAACTTTGATGAGCTGGCCAAGACCTACGACATCAAGGTACGCGAGAAGAAGAAGAGTGAGCAGTGAGCAGTGGGGAGTGAGCAGTGGGGCACGGGAACTCACTGATCACGGATTACTATCCTCAGAGGGGGCGCCACGTATGACGAGGTTCGCACATGCAGACACGGCGATCCGTCGCTACGTGGACTACCTGCAGAGCGAGAAGCACGCGTCTGAGCACACGGTGGATGCCTACTGCCGGGATATCGCTCAGTTCGCGCGCTACCAGTGGCCGGAGCGGACGCCGCCCTTCGTGTGGCGCGATGTGGACCAGTTGGCCGCGCGCGGGTTCGTCGTGGAGTTGAGCCGGGCCGAGATGGCGCCGACCACGACCGCGCGGAAGCTGTCGAGTCTGCGCGCTTTCTATCGTTTCCTGGAGCGGGAAGCCATGAGCACGCAGAATCCCTTTGTCGGCGTGCGTTCACCGCGTCGCGGTCACGACTTGCCCAAGGTGCTCAGTCAGGAAGAGATCTCGCGTCTGCTTGCCGCGCCCGGCACGCTGGCCGAGCGTCGGCGCAGCGCGGCCAAAACCAAGCCGCGCCGGGAGCCGTCGTACGCCCTCCTGCGCGATGTCGCGCTCCTGGAGGTGTTCTACAGCACCGGCGCGCGACTGAACGAATTGGCCGACCTGCGAGAGTCGGATGTGGATCTGTTAGGTAGCGTGATCAAGGTGAGGGGCAAGGGCAAGAAGGAGCGCCTCTGTCCGCTGGGTGGGCCGGCCTGTAACGCCCTGCGTGCCTGCATAAAGGAAGGGCGCGAGTTGTGGGGGGGGGGCGATCGCCATACGCCGGTCTTTCGCAACCTGCGCGGCGTGGTGCTGACGGGACGGTCGATTGAGCGGATGATCAAGAAGTACTTGGTAGAGGCAGGGCTTGATGTCACGGTAACGCCGCATACGCTGCGGCATTCGTTCGCAACGCACCTTCTGGATGCCGGTGCCGACCTGCGCAGTGTACAGGAGCTGCTGGGCCATGCCAGTGTGTCGACTACCCAGATCTATACCCATGTGTCAGTGGAACACCTGAAGCGCGTTTACGAAGAGGCGCACCCGCGTGCGTGAGGGGCGAAGGACGACTAATGTATTGGTGGTTGTATAATGTTCTGTTTGTGACGGGCTTCACGCTGATGCTGCCGCACTACCTGTGGCGCATGTGTCGGCGTGGAGGCTATGCGAAGGGCTTCTCACAGCGCTTCGCCCGCTACAACGGGGAGATTCTCTCGCAACTGGGAGCGCATCGACGCATCTGGGTGCATGCCGTTAGCGTGGGCGAAGTCTATGTTGCACTGCGT
>JAOZSS010000126.1:5162-7147 GCA_029939545.1 Kiritimatiellia bacterium
ACCTCAATGAAGCGCAGTGCAACATAGAGGTATACCGCACGCAGCACGAGAACATGGCGTTTGTGCTGACCACCAACACGTCAACCGGGCACCGGATCGCCGAATCTCGCCTGCATGCGGATGACGTATTGCTCTACTTTCCGATCGACCTGCCTGTCTTCGTTAACCGCGTGTTCGACCGGATTCGTCCCGAGGCACTCGTACTCACCGAATGCGAACTGTGGCCCAACCTCATCCATCTTGCCGACGAGCGGGGAATCCCGATCGCGCTGCTGAACGGACGGGTATCCGATAGTTCATACAAAGGCTACAAACTCTGTCGGCGGCTCTTTCACAACCTGTTGCAGCGCTTTGCGCTGGTCCTGGTGCAGGGGGAGCAGGATGCGGCGCGCGTTCTTGATCTCGGGGCACGCCCGGAACGTACGCAAGTGCTGGGCACGGCCAAGTACGACGTCGCCACGAAAGACACATCCAAGATGGAGCTGATCCGTGGCGTGCTGGATGCCGCGGGATTCCCGGCGGAGGCACCGGTTCTGGTGGGCGGCTCAACATGGCCCGGCGAAGAGCATGCGCTGCTCGAGGTGTATGACCGTCTGCATGATTCCGTGGATGACCTGAGGCTAGTGCTGGTTCCGCGTCACTTTGAGCGAGCCGCCGAGGTGGAACGGGAGTTGAAGGCTGCGGGTGTCAGCTATGTGAAGCGCAGTGACTTGGAGCCTGGGTGCCGCTATGAGCGCCCTGCCGACGTGCTGCTGCTCGACTCGACCGGGGAGTTGGTGGGGGTCTATGCCCACGCCAGCGTGATCTTTGTCGGTAAGAGCCTGTCCCGTCACGGTGGGCAGAATATTATCGAGCCGGCGCTGTTTGGCAAGCCCGTGTTGTTTGGCCCCAACATGGAGAACTTTCCCGTGGTGGTGCAGGACTTCCTTGCTGCCGATGCCGCGATCCAAGTGGCAGACGAGGAAGAGCTTGAGGTCCGGATACGCGAGTTGCTAAGCGATCCGGCGGACGCTACAGCGCTGGGTGCGCGTGCAGCCGATCTGGTCATATCAAAGCGTGGTTGTCTGGAGCGAAGCGTGGCACTGATCGGCGCGCTGCGCTGACACGCCGGGCTGGTGCGCGGCAACCAGATAAGGCGCTTCCCCTTCCGAGTTCAAGTGTGTGTCCACTTCTCATAGTGCCTCCTTCACGCGTATGCGGTAGAACCGCTGTGCTGCAGGAACGTCGGTCACGTAAGTGTTAAGCGGAGGCGTAGCCGCGATGTCGGCGTACTCACGCACCGATGTGCCGTCGACCGTGTCGCTGGCCCATACCTCGTAGATGCGGCCACTGACACTGGGCCATTGGAGCTGTAGGTTTCCGCCTGTGACTGCCAGGCCCCCGATGGCCAGGGTGGAGTTGGCGTCGGCCGGATCGGTTCCCGCAATGGCCTCCTCGGCATCAGTCAGCCCGTCGTTGTCATCGTTAGCGTCGGCAACAAGCGGCGGCACACTGCTGGAATCGGCGACGCCGTAGCCAGCGTTCCAGTCATCGGGCAGCCCATCGCCGTCTGTATCGAGGGAGGCCGCATGGTCGTAGGCAAAGGCATCCGCGCCGTTGGTGATGCCATCGCCGTCAAAATCGCCGTCGTCGGTCCACGGCAGTCCGACCCACACGACGGAGCGGTCGTTGGCAATGTAGCCATATTGGTGTTGGGCGTAGCTTGTGTAGAGCCATCCCATGTCGTTGGTTCCCCCGCCGCGGCGCAGCACCAGGCCGCGCTGCTGGGCACCCACTTCGCGCCACCGTACGTCGGGGTCTTCGGGGTCCCACTCGTCGTGGGTCGGATCAAACGGCACCCATCCATAGCCCGGAATGTACACCTCAACCCAGCGGTGGTGGAGCGTATCGGTGCGTCCGGTTTCGAAGCTGCGGCATTCGCTGCCGCCGGCGAAGCGTGTCGGTATGCCCTTGACGCGGCAGAGCGCAATCATGGTGAACGCGTA
>JAOZSS010000127.1 GCA_029939545.1 Kiritimatiellia bacterium
GCTTACCTCCGGGGCCGTGCGGACGCGTCCCCAGAGGAAGCTCAAGGTGGGCGTTCTGCGAGAAATGAAAGGAACCCAATGGCACGAGCCAAAGTAATCTTCAAATCCAAAGATGATGTTGTGGCTCGCTTCAAGCACGCCCAAGAGTACGTACACTACGCATCCACCATCACGATACTGGATGGCGGAAAGAACCCCATCTCCATGAAACTCAAGTTCGACGGCATCCGCCCTTTTGTTGCACCCATGCCACCAGAAGAGCACACGTTCTCGGCGGCAACCGTTGTCGAACTATTCAGAAAGCTAGAACGTTGGCTGAGAAAGCACGGATACACATTCCATGCACAATGACATGAAGACGTCGCCGATCGGGATAGGACCTCCCCTCGCGGGGAGGCCCTCCCACACCACCGAATGTACGGATCACAATAACGGCGGTTCGGCTGATCAGGGCCAGAGATTACCCTAGGAGTAGCAGGCCTTTCTTTTGGACGAATAAGGATAGAGGCAGGGCGAAGTTTAGCGTTGGGGTGCGGCTGATGCGCCATGGTTTCTTGCGCGTGTTGCCCATGATCATGGCGTCTTTGTGGCCGATTCCCAACTGTTTGAGCTTCCTCACCTTTGTACGCGGCAATCGCCACTGGTTCCATAGGAATGCTTTCAGGCGGCGGACGATCCATGCATTGAGTTGGGCGCATCTCACTTCGGGTGTAACCGGTCTTCCACTCTCACTCATGCGACTAAGAAAGCGACTAGGTGTTCCAAGACTCCACCATTCAACTGCTGATTCAGAAACACTGCCCTACCACATGTAGATACCGGTTGAGTCAATCAGCCACCCTGTTTTCTATGTTTTTTCTCTCTCAGGCAGGAGCGGAAGACCGGTTACACCCTTCCGCGACGGTGAAATCAGGAACCCAACGCCTTGCGCAATCTCGATGCCGTGGTGAGCAGGATGTTGATCTTACCGGCCTCGATCTTCTGGACGGTACGGATGTTCAGGTCTGCCAGCTCGGAGAGCTCTTGCTGGGTGACACGGGCAGTTCTTTCCCTGCGCAAATTTGCGCCGAATTGCCAGACCTCCGCGAGGTTCTGTTCTTTCTCGTGTACGCCCCGATCGAATTCGGAGATCAGCGCGTCTGAGACATCTGGATCAGCCCGAGGACGGGATGGCCTACGACCTCAGTTTCTGAGGCGCCAGGCCCCCCTGGCTGACCTGGAAAGCCTTCGATTCTGCGTGATTTTCTTCGGCAGGCCCATGCTCATCCCCGCCCTACCACTTGACATGACAAACGAAGACGGTACCATCCCGAAGACGCATTGGTGACAACCCGACGAAAGCGAACGGAGACAGGATATGAACCGCACCGCCCTCACCTTTTTTAAGAGCCTCATGGCCACCCCCACCCCGACCGGTTGGGAGCACCGCGGTCAGAACATCGTAGCCGATTATATGAAGGGCTATGCCGATACGGTCGAGACAGATGTGCATGGCAGCGTACACGGCGTGATGAATCAGGGAGCCAAGGTGCGCGTGATGCTGGCCGGGCACTGTGACGAGATCGGCTTGATGGTCCAGCATATCAGCGACAAGGGTCTCATCACGATGTCGGCCCTCGGCGGCGTCAACGTGCCGCTCCTGCAGGGTGAGCGCATCATCATCCACACCGCCAAGGGACCGCTGCCCGGCGTGGTGGGCGTGATGCCGATCCATATGATCGAACCCAAGGACCGCGAGAAGGCGGCCACCAAGATCCATGAGCTGTGGGTCGATATCGGTGCCAAGAGCAAAAAGGACGCGGAGAAGGTGGTCAAGCTCGGCGATGTCGCCACGATTGATGCGGGCTGGACCGATCTGCGTAACGGCCTGGTGGCCTGCCGCGGATTCGACGATCGTGTGGGCGCGTTTGTGGTTGCGGATGTTCTGCGCCAGCTCAAGAACAAGCCACTCCATGTCGCCGTTCACGCCGTCAGCACGGTGCAGGAGGAAGTCGGACTGCGCGGAGGACGGACCGCCGCGTTTGCGGTGGATCCCCATATCGGGATTGCCGTGGATGTCGGCTTTTCGACCGATTATCCCGGCATGAACGAAAAGATCGTCGGCACGGCCAACCTGGGTGATGGTCCGATCCTGCACATGGGTCCCACGTACAGCCACAAGCTGCTCGACATCATGCGCAAGACGGCGACAAAGACCAAGATCAAAACCCAGATCCAGCCTGAATCCCGCGGGATGGGAACCGATGCCTACGCCATCCAGATGACCCGCGGCGGGGTGGCCGCCGGCCTGATCAGCGTCCCCAGCCGTTACATGCACAGTCCGGTCGAGACGATCGCACTGAAAGACGCCGAAATGACCGCCAAACTTATCGCCGAGACCATTTTGGGTCTCACAGGACGTGAAAAGTTTACACGTTAGGGCATGTTTCCAGAGAAGAGATCCCTGACTTCGCTCGGGATGACACCCCCGATGCACTCGAGTTTACTGACGAATTGTCATGCTGAGCTTGCCCAAGCATCTCGCCGAAGGCGTTTCGCGATGTGGGCAACACGCCGGTTAGGCAAAGATAGACGCCCGACAGCCAGTCCGGCCACGACGTTAGTGGAAATTGTTTGGCTACCCTGTCCACACGTCTCGCGGTCCTAGTCTTCCGGACCGGCTGGGGGCCACGTTTTTTTGAGCATAGCACGTGCCATGGTGGCCCGATCTGCCAACTAGCCCGAAACAGGGCCACCCTTTACACAATTTTTCACGTGTTCTGGACAGACCCCTTGCCAACCCCTGACAGAGCCTCTCAGCTATTCTCATTGTTGCGTTTCACTTATGAGAACTGCTATTGCAATCACCCGCCTGAATCCTTACTATTCAGCGTTTTGGAGCCTTGACCCGTGCCCCCCTCCGGGCGCTGCTCGAGGACTCCTTGAGCGAGAGACAACGGATTAAGAATCACGATCCCTGGAGAGTGGTATGCGATTTAGGCGGATAGGTGTGCTGGCGATGCTGGCTGTAGCAGGCATGCTGGTAATGAGCATTGAAGCAGCGGAGATACACGATCTCATCAAGGACGGCGACTGGAATCGTCTGTCCGACCTGCTACGCGATGGCGACGCCGCGACACTCGTGGCGGCGCGCGCCAAGGGCGGTTCGACACCCCTGCATTGGGCGGCCGTGCATGACTTTCCCAAGGCCGCCGAGCTCCTGATCAAGAACGGGGCCGATGTCAATGCTGTGACCGAGAATGGGTCCACCCCGCTCCACTGGGCCGCCAACCGCGACAGCCGACCCATTGCCGCACTGCTGATCAAGAACGGGGCCGACGTGAACGCGGCGTCTTCAAAGAACTACACCCCGATGCACTGGGCCGCAATCGGTAACGCACCGGGCGTGGCCAAGGACCTGATTGAAGCCGGCGCCGACGTAAATACGCAGGGCAACGACGGGATCACCCCGCTGCACTGGGCGACCCGCAAGGACGCCACGGAGATCATTCGCCTACTGCTCGAGGCTGGTGCCGATCCCACCACCAAGGCCAACGACGACACCCCCCCGGTGAAATGGGTCAAGGGCGACGAGGCCCGCGCACTGTTCGACACCTATACCCCGAAGCCAGCCCCCACGCCCGAACCTCCGCTGGAGCCCCAGCCCGCCGCAGTCGCGGCCACCGGCGCCACCGGCGCGACCGGCGCGACCGAGATCGAGGTGCGCGTACACGTCTTTCCCGACGGCTCGCGCTACAAAGGCACCTGGCTGAAGGAACGCATGCACGGGCGCGGCACCCTGACCTTCCCGAACGGAGAATCCTACACCGGCGAGTGGCGCAACGGCCTCAAGCACGGCGTGGGCCTTTATCGTTTTCCCGACGGCGAACAGTACGACGGCCAGTGGGTGAAAGGTCGCATGGACGGCCAGGGCGTCTACACGTTTGTCAATGGCGGGCAGTTGTCCGGCATGTGGAAGGATGGTGAACTGCTCAGCGGCCGCGGCACCTACATCTTCGGCGACGGCGACCGCTACGAGGGTCAGTGGCGCAGCGACCAGATCTGGGGACAGGGCGTCTACATCACGCAGGCAGGCCAACGCCTTGCTGGTTTCTGGAAGAAAGGGCAACCGGTCGAGCATGAATAAGAGGTACGAGCCCAAGGCGCTTGAGTCCCGCTGGCAGAAATTCTGGGCCGAGAACGACATCTTCCGGGTCGACACCGCTGGTGCGACCAACCCTTACTACTGCCTAACCATGTTCCCCTACCCTTCCGGCACCATGCATGTCGGCCACGGGCGCAACTACATCATCGGCGACGTTGTCGTGCGCTACAAGTGCATGCAGGGCTACGATGTCCTCTCCCCCATGGGCTGGGACGCCTTCGGCCTCCCCGCCGAGAACGCCGCCAAACAGCTCGGTATTCACCCCAAGGAATCCACCACCCGCAACATCGATCACATGAAGCGCCAGCTTCGCTCGTGGGGGGTTGGATACGACTGGGATCGCGAGATCGCGACCTGTCATCCCGACTACTATCGTTGGACCCAGTGGATCTTCCTCAAGCTGCATGAACGCGGCCTGGCCTATCAGAAGGCGGCCCCGATCAACTGGTGCGAGCTCTGCACCACGCTTGCCAACGAAGAGGTGCTCGCCGACGGCACCTGTGAACGCTGTGGACGGCCCGTCGTGAAAAGGAACCTGAAACAGTGGTTCTTCAAGATCACCGAGTATGCCCAGCCGCTGCTCGACGACTTGGAACTGCTGGAGCAGTGGCCCGAGAAGGTGCGCCACATGCAGGCCAACTGGATTGGCCGCTCCGAAGGTGCCCGCGTCAACTTCAGCATCGCCGAGACAGGCGAGAAGACGCCCATCTTCACCACGCGACCGGACACGATCCACGGCGTGACATTCATGGCGATTGCGGCAGAACATCCGCTCGTCGAGCAGCTCGTCAAGGGCACCGACCGCGAAGAAGAGGTTATGACTTTCGTTCAGCGCCAGCTCATGACCTCCGCCGCCGAACGCGCCGATGATGCCACGAAAAAGGAAGGCGTCTTCACCGGTTTCCATGTGCGCAACCCCTACAACGGCGAAACAGCCCCGCTATGGGTGACCAACTACGTCCTGATGGACTACGGCACCGGCATCGTCATGGCCGTGCCGGCGCATGACCAGCGCGACTTCGAGTTTGCCAAACAGTACGACATTCCGATCAAGGTCGTGATCCAGAACGAGGAGGGCTCGCTCGACCCCGCCACGATGACCGAGGCCTATGTCGAAAACGGCACAATCGTTAATTCCGAATCTTTCAACGGCATCGCAAATCGCGAGGCAATCCAGGCGATGACCCAGTACGCCAAGGACGAGGGCTTCGGCGATTTCACGGTCAATTTCCGCATCCGCGACTGGCTGATCAGCCGCCAGCGCTACTGGGGTGCCCCGATTCCGGTCGTGCACTGCGACGACTGCGGGGCGGTGCCTGTTCCGGAGGATCAGCTCCCGGTCCGGCTCCCCGAGGATGTCGATTTTGCGGCCGACCACGGCAATCCTCTGGCACGGCATGAGGGCTTCGTCGCGACCCCCTGCCCCACCTGCGGCAAGCCGGCCAAGCGCGAGACCGATACGCTGGCCCAGTGGCTCTGCTCGTGCTGGTATTTCCTGCGTTACGTCAACCCGCGCCTCGACTCGGCCGCCTTCAACAAGCAAGACGTCGACACCTGGCTGCCGGTTGACCAGTACATCGGCGGCATCGAGCATGCCGTGCTTCACCTGCTCTACTCTCGCTTCATCCTCAAGGTGCTTCACGATGCTGGTTTCTGCGACTTCCGCGAGCCTTTCAAAGCGCTCTTCACGCAGGGTATGATCTGCAAGCGCAGCGAGAAGGATGGCCAGCTCTACAAGATGTCGAAATCGAAGGGCAACGTCGTCAGTCCCGACGAGTTGATCGAAGAGTACGGCGCCGACACGCTCCGTCTCTACACACTTTTCATCGGACCGCCCGAGAAGGATGCCGAGTGGAACGACCAGGGCATTGAAGGTGCCTCGCGTTTCCTGCGCCGGTTCTGGCGACGGATTCATGACCACCATGACCTGCTCACAGCGGTGCCCGGGGAGGTCGGTGACCTTGGCACGATGGCCGCGCCCGAGCGTAATCTCTACCGCAAGCTGCACGAGACCATCGAGCACATCACGCGCAACATGGATGAGAGCTTCCACTTCAACTCCGCCATCGCCGCCATCATGGAACTGAGTAACAGCGTCGATTCCTGCAGCGTATCGGACGAGAGTTCCGACAGCATGAAGGCGGTCTTCCGCGCCTCCATCGAAAGCATGACCCTCCTGCTCTCACCGTTCGCCCCGCACATCGCCGAAGAGATCTGGCGTGAGCTGGGACACGAGGAGTCCGTGCTGCGGGAGGATTGGCCTACGGTGGACAAAGAGGCCCTGGCGCGCGACAGCGTTGAGCTCGTGGTCCAGGTCAATGGCAAGGTGCGTGGCCGACTGACCGCTGCGGCCGACATGCCGCAAGCCGAGCTCGAAGCGGCGGCCCTGGCCGAGGCATCGATTCAGAAGTACCTTGAAGGCAAGACGGTCCGCAAGGTTATTGTCGTGCCCAACCGCTTGGTCAACATCGCCGTCTCGTGAACTCGCGCTTCCACAAGGCCCTGCTCCGAACCTGGGATGCCATCTCCGCCCAGGGCCGCGCCGTCTTCAAAGCCACCCTCGGCCTGACCCCACAAGAGCAGACCGCCCTGACCCTCGTCCTCGCCCTGATCCTGATCGGTCTGACGACCCGGTTCGCCGTGCGCGTGCTCGGCTTCAGCTTCTAGAAACCAGTGCACGAGAAGAGCCTTGTATCATCATTCGAAACTCCTCGCCGTTCATCCCGACAGGTCTCTGCCCCTCGGCCACCTCCCGCTTCGCCTCGCGCCGCCCGATGCCGTCATACCAGCACTCCAATACGGGCATGCCGTTGCTGCTCACGGATACCAGCCGGTCCATGTTGTCATACTCGTATTCGGTGGCGAGGGTGTCGCTGAACCCGGTGAGCCCCTGCACGACAAGGTTGGTGGTGTTGCCCACTTTGTCATAGGCATAGTCGAGCCGGTAGCTGACG
>JAOZSS010000128.1:0-683 GCA_029939545.1 Kiritimatiellia bacterium
CCAACTCCATCTCGCCGAACACGTAATAGCGATCGCTCTTGATATCGTAGCCCAGCTCAAGTCCAATCGGGATCGTTACATCGTTGGTGCCGACACGGGAGGGAAGGTTGGCCTTGATCTGTACGGTTTGAACCGTGTTGATCGGGTTGGCGGCCCGAATGCGCAACACCACCTTGTCCGCATACGCCACTCCTGCCAGCACCACGGCCATCAGTAGCGTAAACAAACAGAGACGACCCCGCAAAGGGCCGCCGCCCGAATTTTGAAATATTATCCTGCCCATAGTATGACTGAGATACTACGAAACCAAAGTCCCGAGAACAAGGGAGAAGTGGCGACTTTCGGGCCTAATCCGCATACGACTAAGGGATTACCCATTCCGCGCCCGGAAGTTCTTTGGCCGTGCGAAACCGCCACTCGCGCGCCCCCCCCTGGAGAGAGGCCTCGCCCCCGTCAATAACAAGGGTCAACGGCGCCCCCGGATCACGGGCGCGGAGCACGTTGGCCACCAATACAGCCTTCTCTATTCCGTCACCCGTCTGGAAATTCCAAACCTCGTCGGGCTGTGCCAAACGTACCGGACCATCATAGATCGACGCTTCGCCCATGCCGTCGAGCGCAGCCTGCAACGCGTCGTCCGACAGCTCCTTCGTGGCCTCAACCGAAACGGGGCAGCGCTGCAC
>JAOZSS010000128.1:693-5617 GCA_029939545.1 Kiritimatiellia bacterium
GTTCCCGGCGCACGATCACCTTCGACGACTTCGGCTCGGGCTCGGTCCGGCTCAGGTCGCGCCAGGCATAGAACGCCATGTCGGCCATCACGTTGGTTGCACGGATTGATTCCAGCCGATCCTGTATCTCGTCACGCGTCATGTCCGCATCGAGCCCCAGCGGCTCTTGCCCCTTTATGAAGGTCTTGTCGGCCAGGTCCGGAAGTTTCGGCCGTGTCCGGCAGAACCTTACCAGGCTCTCGATCGCGATCTCCGCGTTCAGGCAGTCGCTGGCAAACTGCTCTTTCAGCCTGAAGACATCCTTGTCGCGCCCGATATCAATGCGTTCCTCTTTGACGAAGGCTTCGAGATCGTTAAACACGATTCGACTGGGAAGCCGACGGTCACAGAACTCCTCGCCGTCGATCTCATCCATCAGCTTGGTACGCGTGTTGTCGGTCACCCGGTACGGACTGCCATGTTCGTAGGCAAACACGCGATCCATCGGGACATAGTGGTCATGCCCGTGCTGCGGCCAGCGCATCTGAAAACACTTCTGTATGTCATGCGTATGACGCAGGAAGTTGCCGAGCACCTCGTCCGTCAGTGCCGTACAGAGGAAGCCGGTCAATCGCTCCGCGAAACGTTCCGCCTGCGCAAGCGGCAACGTGGCCTCCTCATACATCGTGTGCATGACACCGGTCTCGTGCGCCACGATCGTTACGCGCTCGTTCTCCAGCGCCCGGCGCGCCTGGGCCGAAAGCGCGGTTCCGTTGAACCACATCTTTTTCGTCACCAGCCGCCGATTGTTGGTGAGTATGCCGTCGTCCAGATCCACGTAGTTCTGGGAATGCAGCGGCGTGGCCATGAGGAAGATGTCCTGTAGCGGGATCCGTGCCACGATGAACAGCGCGGCCGCATACAGCGTGGCCAGCGACACGCATTCGCCCGCCCCGTTGGCGTAGTTCGGCTTGAGCCGGAACGCATCCATCGCCTCCACGGTTTCAGTCTTCCAGTACGGAATGACCTCGCCGTCGTACTTGTCCAATCCGAAATGGGTGCGAATATCGATATCGAAGTAGTACTTGTCGCCTTCGTAGCCGAAAAGCGCATTCGACTGTGCGAGCGTCTCGGGGCTGATAAAGGACTCAAACCGCAGTATCTCGTCGTCCCGCGTGGTCAGACCCCACGTGTCGAGGTCGAGATTGAAGACGTAGTGATCCATGATGTACTGCTTCAGCCGCGAAATGCGCCGGTACGGCTTCATCCGCTCAATGCCGTCAAACCAGGGATCGTCGCGCCAGGCCCAGATGCGGGGCGACATCATGTTGGCCAACACCAGGCTGTAGATCAGCTCCGGAAAGATGAACATCTCCATGTCGGAGAGCGTCACCGCCGCCGAGCATCGTACTGCTTCACGTGTCAGGCTCATCGTCCCCCTTTACCGCCCCCACCACGAAATCGCCGCCATACTGCGCGAGATACTCCACGCCATAGAAGCGGAAGAACACCGTCACCGGCAGCAGCAACACGGCGCCGAGATACGGGATGGCCATCAGGCAGCCGGCAATGAAGCAGGTCGCCAGTATCGCCACCAGCATGATCATTCCTGCACACATCTGCAGCACGAACACAAACAGACCGTAGGTCAGGAATCGGCCGATATTTACATGGTAGAGCCCCAGGAACTTCGACCACGCCTCGGTGGCGGTGAGATCATGACGATACATGATCGGGATAATGAGATCGTTCAGGAATCGACTGATGTAGAAGGTCACCGCACCAAAAACAAGAAACAGCAGGACGATTGCCGCGAGGCCACCTCCCACTTCCGGCACGAATGCCCGCGCTTCCACGCAGGGCTTGATGACCAGCTGCCAGCTCAGCCCCAGCAGCCCCAGGGTGATAACCAGACAGATGATCCCATAGCCCAACGACCAGCGGAACAACGAATTGGCGTGCTGCTTCCAGGTCTGCCAGGGCTCCGATACCTCGGCCTTGTTCTGGAGCACGTTGTCCAACAACATGAATTTGCCGCGCGAACGCAGCCAGAGGAACGCGATCCCAGCGGCCAACCCAACCAGGACCACTGTCGCCACAAGGGCGATTACGATACCGCCGTACTGCAGGAAGAACTCGCGTACCGGAGCCCATGCCTCTTCCATACCCGTCAGTATTCCGTCCACGGAAAAATCCCCGTCGGTTCCGCCCCCACCGCCGCCCGAACCGGCATTGAACGATCCGCTGCTCTCTCCCAGCGAAGCCAACCAGGCCGAGAATCCCAACGCAAACCACTTGCCGATCTCAAATGGCCGAAAGAGAACCAGGACCATGCGCTCCCAGGCCCGCTTCACCGGATCGATCAGTTTGATCGCGTCCGGTTCACGCGGATCGCGCCCATCCCGGCCTGGATCATGGAGACGGAGGTTGTGTGAGAGACCGGAAAAGAGCCCTGTCACGCTGTCGGCCCGCACCCACGCTTCGCCCACGGAGTTGTTCCACACCAGGTCATCAGGCCGCAGCTGCCCGTTTCCGGCCATGCGCATCAGTTCGTCCCGATTGACCGGACCGTGCGACTCTCCGTCTCTGACGTAATACCACTCCATCGTCGTTCTCCCGTAAGAAGGATAGACGCACCCTACCCTACTCGAATAGAATTCTCAACGACGTAACGACATGAACTATCGGCGCTTCAACATCATCCTGCTTCTCGCCCTGCTGGCGCTCGGTCCGGCCCTCCTGCTGGTGCCCTGGCTGCGCGAACATACCGGAGCGCTCTACCCCGGCTGCGCATTGGAACAGCTCGCCGGACGACGTTGCCCGATGTGTGGCCTGACCACGGGCCTGCGCAACCTGCTCGTGCCGGGCAGGCACGGGGGCGATGAAAACCCGCTGACCATCCCGGCGGCGGCCGTGGTTCTACTGGAAATCGCCGTGCGTGCCGTGCTCAGTGTACGCAGGCTATCGCCCAACGCCTTGCAGCTTGCCAAACGGCGGGACATCCAACTGCACGCCGCCCTGGTGATCGCCTACCTGGTGTATTGCGTGGCATTCTTCGCAAGCCACAGCTAGACAACGTCTCCGGTAGAGCGAGCTCTCCGAGCGAGCCGTAACGGTAACAGCTCGATCGGAGAGCTCGATCCACCTACTCTCGCGGCAGCGAGGCCGGCGCCTTCGGAGGGGCAGAAGCTGTTATCCTGACGGGGCGTTGCGAAACCAGCGTCACCTTGTCACGCAGGGACTTCAACGTCGACACCATCATCTGGAACCGATTGACCTGGTGCTTCACCGTAACCATGCCGTCCGCCCCCACCGTCAGCGTCGGCCGAACCACACTGATGAACGTCCCGAGATGAATGGGTGCAAAAACACGACCGGAGGGGGCATCGGAGACACAGAGTAAGACGTGCTTTTCCCGCTTCCACGACCAATGGCGCAGCGAGTAGGTCCGCCGCACGCCAGGTGTGCGAGGAATGCTTCCCGTAACACTCACCAGTTCCATACCGGGAACCATGTCAATCACCTTGAGTGAGGACCGCGCTTCCACGCCGCCACCGCCAAGCTTAGCTCGAACAAAGTAGCGGCCCGACTGCGTCAGCACAAAGTGCATCGTGAGATCTACCTCTACCACTTGTGCGTGCCCGGGCTGCAAGGTCAAAGGCGGCAATACTTTCCCCTGCCGACGCGCCGACGCGCCGCGGCTGTCATGTTCTACGTTGAAGTACAGTTGTGGCCCCGCGCCACCTGCCGCATTGACGACCAAAGGCTCGACTCCGTTGTTCACAACGGTCACGCGCGCCATGAGCGGTTCGTGCGTCAGCACGGTTGTGTTCTCGATATCGAGCCGCAGATCCACCTGACCCATCGCCGAGACAGCCGTCAGCAGAGTTGCCATCGCAAGCCTGATTGGTTTACAGGACATCATCACTCCAGAAAGTTTGTTCGGCGGCATCGAGCAACAGATGCACAACCACCTGGTGCGCCTCCTGAATGCGCTCCGTTGCGTCGCCGGACACAATGAGCTCATGGTCCGCCGCGCCCGCCAGCGGTCCGCCGTCACGTCCGAGGAGTGCCACCGTGATCATCCCTGCATCGCGGGCCGCTTCGATGGCCCGCGACAGGTTGCGCGCGTTCCCGCTCGTACTGAAGACCACAAGCACGTCGCCCGCCTTGCCCAAGCCTTCAACCTGTCGACTGAAGATCTCATCGAACCCAAAATCATTGCCGATGCAAGTGATCGCCGTTGGATCCGCCGCCAGCGACACGGCCGGCAGCGAACGGCGGTTATTGCGAAATCGTCCGACGAATTCCTCGGACATGTGTAACGCCTCGGCCGCACTGCCGCCGTTTCCTGCGGTCAGCACCTTGTTTCCCACCTTGAGCGCACCAACAATCACGTCGCCCATATCGCCGATGACATCAACCGACTCTGCAAGCCCGCCAATCATCGCCGCACTCGCCGCAATTCCATCCCGAATCCAACCTGTATCTTTCCCCATAGCCTCCGACCTCCGACCTCCGACCTCCGACCTCCGACCTCTGGCATGCCCGGGGCGGGACTCGAACCCGCACGATCTTGCGATCAGGGGATTTTAAGTCCCCTGTGTCTGCCAATTCCACCACCCAGGCCTCTTACGTCCTTTCAGACGTGACGAATACTGGCACATACCGATGAGAATGTAAATCCGCGCCATCGCCGAGTTATCCCGCTTCTCTGCGCCTTTGCGTCTCTGCGCGAGATATAATATCTTGTCCTCTCAACACCATGAACGAACGACTGAATCGAGACTTCTATGACCGGCCCACGCTCGACGTGGCACCGGAGATGTTGGGCAAGGTGCTGGTGCATCGCGTTGGGGACGTTGAGTTGGCAGGCCGCATCATGGAGGTCGAAGCCTATCTGGGACCCGAGGATCTCGCATCCCATGCCGCACGCAAGACCTCA
>JAOZSS010000128.1:5627-7002 GCA_029939545.1 Kiritimatiellia bacterium
TTCGGCCCGTCTGGCATCGTCTATGTGTACCTGGTCTACGGTATGCATCACTGCCTCAATTTTGTGACCGACCGCGAGGGTACGGCAGGCGCTGTGCTGGTGCGTGCAATCGAGCCGCTGGAGGGCATCGAACAGATGCGCCGTAACCGCGGCACCACCGTCTCCGACCGAAACCTGGCCAACGGCCCCGGCAAGCTCTCCCAGGCCATGGGTATTGAGATGGCGCACAACGGGATTGACGGATGCGGCGATCAGCTATGGGTCGAAGATCGCGGGCACAAGACAAGCCGCCTCCACCAAACCCCGCGTATCGGAGTTGACTACGCCGGAGCATGGGCGGATAAGCCGTGGCGGTTTGCCGTTGCAGGGCCTACTCCAAGACCAGGTACGGACTGATGCGTTTGGCGGTTCTGGGGCCGATGCCGGTCACCTTCAGGAGATCGGCGATGGCACCGTAAGGGCGCCCCGAGATGATTCGGAGAGCGGTGATCTCCCCTACCCCGGGCAGCAACATCAGCTCCTCTATCGAGGCTGTGTTGATGTTGACCGTCTCGAGAGTCTCCTGTGCCGCATCGCTGAACGCCTTCAGCTCAGCATCCTCCTGGCGGGCGGCTGCGCGCAGCTCTACCAGCCGCTCCGCATCGGTGGCTGCCCAAATGCCGCATCGCTTGAGCATGGCAGCGCTCTCCTTGTCGTCAAGCTGCGCCTCGCGTTCAGCGAGAAGAACCCCTTCCGGCGTACCCCGGCGAACACCATAGCTACGAGCCAGCCCCCGCTCGACCAGGAGATCCGCAAGGTATTCTCCGCTGGCGGTACGAACGAAGCCGTACTGGCGCCCACCAACAGATCGACCAGGTGCCGCCGCAAACGATGTATAGAGGGTGAAAGGCTTCGCCAACTGTTCGCGCGTAAAGGCCGCCGCTTCCCTACCAAACCGGATGGTCTCCTTGGCGCCACTCAATCCGAAATAGCGACTCTGGGCGCGCACCCTGCGCGCGTCGGTCGGGTTGCCTACCGATGTCTCAGGGCAATCCACGAAATAGAGGCGAATCGTAACCGTGCGATCATCAAACTTCACGCGAAAGCTGTCGCCATCGCCACTCACCGGCTCGGCAAGAACGGCACCGATGAAGGTCTGTAGTTCGGCTCCTCGGGCAGGTAGAAACGCCAGGAGGTGGATAGACAGAAGCAAGATCTGAACAGGTGTTTTCATCGGGCAGTATTATCGGGTCTTGCCGGGTGCATGGCAATGGCGAATGGACCGGGTCTCGACTCCTGACGGAGAGCTGATCAGAGAGCGATCCTGCCGTCTTCGATACGCACCTTGATCGGCTCGCCCTCACTCACTTCTCCGGCGATGATCTTGCGCGAGATG
>JAOZSS010000129.1 GCA_029939545.1 Kiritimatiellia bacterium
CCCCCCCCCCCCCCCCCCCCCCCCCCCCCCCCCCCCCCCCCCCCCCCCCCCGGCAACAAGTCCGTTGAGGTGTTTGCGGATGAGATCGGTCGGGATGAGTGCCGGTGCACAGCGCTATGGCTGGTAACGGAAGAGGCATGGGAAGTTCCCGAAGTGAGGAAGGAGGTACGCCTTGATCTTACGTAAGGCGTAAGTAAGGCCCTGCTGTCGCAAGCAATCCGGTTCACCACTGGGGCAAAGCCCGGTGGAGCCTGGCGCGGGGCAGGCACCGTGTGGTCTGGTCTGACCAGGTTTGCTGGTAACGGATTCGGGTTTGACGTTGAGGGGTGGTTTTGGTCCTATGGCGGGGATAGGAGAATGTGCAATGAAGATGAAATGGGTGAGTGTTGCGTTACTGATGGCCGTGGTGGGGTTGACGGCCGGTTGCCGCCGGTTGGACGAGCGTAAGGTGTATCGTGTCGCACGCGACTACGTCGAGCAGCAGGTGGGTGAGGGCGTGGAGGTGAGCCCGATGGACAAGGCGCTTTTTGCCGTGGGCAAGAATGCCGCGCGCGTGGATATCGATTACCGGCGTGGCGGCGGTAGCCCTGTTGAGGGTTACATGACCGTATGGTGCAAGCGCATCCGCATGCGGTGGGCATTCGAGCGTGCGACCGATACTCGGCTATAGGGCGGAACGGCACTTGGTTAGGCGTCGTCCGAAAAGGTTGCGCGGCCATTCTTATGCAGAAATGACAGCAAAACTTGGAGTATTGGAATGTTGGAATGTTGGAATGCTTGGAGATCTGCCGGAAAGAGGCGGAGTTCTCTCTCCTTTCTTCCACTATTCAACCATTCCTGGGGCAAAGAGAAAGAGGGGTGCCTGATTCGCGCTGCTATTCCTGATCGGAATCGCAGCACAGAACCTCTCTATTGACCGCGCAGCTTTTTCTGCTTGGCCAATGCGATGTCGATGTGGTGGCGTTTGACGTAGCCGCGACTCATAAGGATCTGGCCGATCATGCGGCCGTCGCCTCCCTGAATCTGCAGGGCTTCTTCAAGTTTCGCTGGCGCGAGAGATCCCTGTTCAACAAGAATCTCGCCAAGTCGTTTCGGTTGACTGTCTGATCCATCCATAGCTTACCCCCCAGTACTACTCCTGCATCATGAAGCGGTTACTCTGATTGATGGCATCCTGGAGCGCGCGTTTGACGCGGCGCTCATCCATGGCACTGTGGCCATCCAGGAAAGTGACTGTCTGGCGACATATCAACGTTAGGCTGTTGATCAGCTGTCGTGCCTCAGCCAACGTCTTATCTACAGGTTCCACTGGTGTCTCCTATATAATAGCTCTAAATTAGTATCCCTCAGATGCCGATTCAAGAAGAAATGACCGAAAACAGACCCTCGAATTGCGCCCTTCAGGTCTGAGTGGGATTCTACGGGCGTCCGTTGCGTTCCTTGTTACGCTCTACAATGATGCGGCGCACGGCCAGCACAATGATAATGACGACCGTAACGGCGATCGGGACTGAACGGTGTACGGTCCCTAGCCAGGAGAAGATGTTGTTGTAGGCAAATACCCAGCAGATGGTTGCGGAAAGCGTTCCAACCGCAACCGTGGCCATGGTGATCCACGGACGCAATCCGAGGAGGTAACCGAGGACGGAGCCTGCCACAACGCCGGTCATAAAGAAGGGAAACCAGACAAACGCGAACACGCCTATGATCTTGCTGCGCCGGAAATGGGCCACGTTGCGGCGGGCCGAGGCAAAGATCGGTTCCATGTGCTGCTTGAAGAAGCGACGCTCAAGCAGGTTGTGATAGGAGAAGATCAGGACCGGGTAGGCGATCATGACGATGGTGCAATCGATGTAGCATGCCAGGAGGATGCTCAGATACGGGTTGAATCCGGCCTGGGTGGCCTGCGCAATGGCCCCGGCGCGGCCGACCATTAGCTGGGTGAACCCCATGACCAACACGTCGAGCCAGCGGTGATGCTGAAGGCGCCAGAGAATCGCGATGGTGGCGACCCAGGCAATAAGCATGGCACACCCGGTCACGAAGATCTGGCCACGGTCGCCGCGCATCAGTGGTGGTGGAGTTCCGTTCATTTGCATACCCGGTTGCGCCCTTGCTGTTTAGCTTTATACAGAGCCTTGTCGGCGGCGCGCAAGACATCATCCGGGCCACTGTTGCGATTGTTGCGCTCGGCGGCGCCGGCGCTGACCGTGATGTGTGCGCGCGTCGGCTTGCGCCGGTGGGGCTTGGGTTTGTCGGGCCGTTTGCGCGGCCGACCGGCCGCGCGAATCACGAAGTCCAGGGTGCCAATCTCTTTGCGCAGGCCCTCCAGTTGCTCCATGGCATCCTCGATCTCTTTGCTCGGAAACAGCACGGTAAACTCCTCGCCGCCATAGCGGAAAGCTTTGCCTCCGCCACGGATTCTGGCCAGACGCGCCGCCACCATCTTGAGCACCTGATCGCCAATATCATGCCCGTAGCGATCGTTGAACTTCTTGAAATGGTCGATGTCAACCATCGCGATCGTGTAGATGCCTGTGAGTTGAATCAGGGCCTCCTGTAGAGCGCGGCGGCCGGGTAATCCGGTCAACTCGTCGCGGAATGCCATGCCGTACGAGGCCTCGACCAATGAGAGCACCAGCGTGAGACCGGCGGTGGCGAGACAGCCGGAACGGGCGACGTCCGAAGCAGCCGGCCACACCCCGACCAGAGCGATGATCATGGCCCAGAAGAACCCACTCTCCGTTGCTGTACCGCGCATCACAAAGCCATAGAGCATGGCGGCCATGGCGGTTCCGAAGGCGAGCAGCGCCACGATGGGCAGGTCGAGCACCGGGGTGGGCATGTCGGCCAGGGCGCGGGCAACGCCGCCCAACGTGCGGGTGTCGGCATAGGTGTGTACCAGGGCGAGGGCACCGGCTTGCAGGCCAATCACGAGCAGGCGGTAGAACCCGCGCAGCGTGAAGATGCCGCGCTCGGCGGCGAGCGCCAGGAAGGCCAGATTGATCGGGAGCAGGATTGCAATGCCGTGTTGGAGCGTGCGAGCCTCCAGAGATAAAGGGGCCAGGGGGGCACTATGGGCCAGGGCACGGTCGCAAAGCACGAGGACGAGAAGCGCGAGGAGGAGGCGGCTGCGATGGAAGCGCCAGCCGAGTACGAGGCCCACGACGAGGACAACCACGGGGTAGATGCTTCGGATTCCGCCCTGCCAGTCCGCCGGAAGCCGGGCAAAGGTGGCGACCAGGGCGAGGACGAGCATCACCGCGCCGGGGAACATGAATGTAGTCACCTTACGCATTCTCACTACTCTTACCGAAAATGGTTTTGCAAGGCAACAACTTGTGCTCTCTGCGCTACGCGCTTCAAGCCAGGAGTCAGGATTCAGAATTCAGAATGGGAAGCAATCGCGGATTCTGGTCCCATGACGTGTCATCGGTGTCTCCTGCGACAAGGGGTCTGCTCAATGCAACAGCACTTCTGACTCCTGACTCCTTTTTTGGCGCCATTTCCTGCTCGACTAGCGCGCCGTCGTTCTTCAGGATTCATCGGTTATGACAACACACGAGGCAACTTCTTCACTGGACGCACTTACCTCCCTGAGTAAGCGGCGTGGGTTTATTTTTCAAAGTTCCGAGATTTATGGGGGAATCAACGGGTTCTGGGACTATGGTCCTCTTGGCGTTGAGCTGAAGCGGAACATCAAACAGGCATGGTGGGACGACATGGTCCGCGACCGCGAAGATGTCGTGGGTCTGGACTGCTCGATCATCATGAATCCGCGCGTGTGGGAGGCGTCCGGACACGTCGGCGGCTTCAGTGATCCCATGCTGACCTGTCGCCAATGCCGACGCCATTTCCGCGCCGACCATATGGATGACCTGATTGCGCAGAGCGACTGGATCTCGTCATTGGCCGAGGTCGGCGACATGGATGAGCACGGCATGCTGACGCTCGACCGCGGCAAGCTCGAACGCTGGATCCGCAAGCGTGGCCGCAAGCAGGCCAAGGGCATGGCGCTGGTCAAGGAGAGCGAGTCACATCTTGATGCCGTGGCGCGCACCATCGGCGAGGCGCCGCGCGCCCTGCGCGACGTCCTGGTTGACCTGGGGATGCCGGGTTTGCCGGAGGACAGCGACCCGATGCCGTGTCCGTTCTGCGGCGGCGACCTGACCGCGCCGCGCCAGTTCAACCTGATGTTCAAAACCCATATTGGTGCCATGGAGGACCATTCCTCCGAGGCGTACCTGCGCCCGGAGACGGCCCAGGGCATCTTCTGCAACTACCGCAACGTGCTCGACTCCTACCGGATTCGGCCGCCATTCGGCATCGCACAGATCGGGAAGAGCTTCCGCAACGAGATCAATCCCCGCAACTACACCTTCCGTAGTCGCGAGTTCGAGCAGATGGAGATCGAGTTCTTCTGCCATCCGGACGAGGCCGATGCCTGGTACACCTACTGGCGCGATCTCCGCTACAACTGGTACGTCAAGCTGGGCCTCCATAGCGAGAAACTGCATCTGCGCGACCACGATCCCGATGAGCTGGCGCACTATGCACGTGCCTGTGCGGACGTAGAGTATGACTTCCCGTTCGGGACCAGCGAGCTCGAGGGAATTGCCAACCGCACCGATTACGATCTGACCAAGCACCAGGAGCATAGTGGCAAAGACATGCGCTACTTCAACGACCAGACGCGCGAGCGCTATATCCCGTTTGTTATCGAACCGTCCGGCGGTGTCGACCGCGCGGCGCTCGCGTTCCTGACCGAGGCCTACACGGTGGACGAGGCCCCGAACGACAAGGGCGAGATGCAGAAGCGCACCCTGATGAAGCTGCACCCGCGCCTGGCACCCACCAAGGCTGCCATCTTCCCGCTGGTCAAGAAAGACGGCATGCCGGAAGCGGCGACACAGATATACGAAGCCTGCAAGAAGGCCGGTATGGCCGTCTTCTACGACGAGAAAAGCGCGATCGGCCGCCGGTATCGCCGCCAGGATGAAGCCGGTACGCCCTACTGCATCACGGTGGACGGTAACACGGTAAGCGAGGGCACGGTGACGGTACGTGATCGGGACAGCCTGGCCCAGGAACGCATTCAGGCCGCTGAGGTGCCAGCCTTCATCGCCAAGAAGCTGCAAGGCGAGTAACCGGGCATGAGTGAACTGCTCGACATACTGACGCAGGTACAGGCCGGCGACATGACCGTCGCGGAAGCCGCGGCGTCGCTCGGGGAACGTGAGGTCGATCTCGGCTTTGCCCGGGTCGACACGGAGCGCGAAGCCCGGCGAGGATTGCCCGAGGTGATCTTTGGTCCCGGCAAGACCCCCGCTCACATGGTCGAGATCGCCCAGACCCTGCTCGATGCGGGGCAGAATGTCTTTGCAACGCGGGTCACCGAGGAGCAATTGAAGCTGCTGCAAGAAATGTTCTCCGACCTGGCCTACCACGCCGACGCGAAGGCGATCACGATAGACCGATATCCCCGCCGCGAACAGGAGGGGTTTGTCGCGGTGGTATGCGCGGGTACATCCGATCTGCCTGTGGCCGCGGAAGCGGTGCTGGCGGCTGAGCGGATGGGAGCGCGGGTTGATCTCATATGTGATGTCGGGGTCGCGGGGCTGCATCGTCTCATGGGGCACGTGGACCTGCTCAGGTCGGCGCGGGCGATTGTGGTGGTGGCCGGCATGGAGGGTGCCCTGCCTTCCGTAGTGGCCGGGCTTGTGCAGCGTCCCATCGTTGCCGTACCGACGAGCGTGGGCTATGGCACGGGCTTGAACGGGATCTCGGCTCTGCTGACGATGCTCAACTCATGCGTGCCCGGTATTACGGTAGTGAATATCGATAACGGATTTGGCGCCGGCGTGGCCGCAGGCATGATCAATCGGAGGGACGATGCATGAAGCTGCTGCGATTCGATAGCGTGGGCGGTGCCAGCGGCAACATGCTTTTGGGCGCGTTGATTGGGTTGGGCGTGGATCGCAATCAGCTTTCGGCGATGCTTCGTGCGCTGCCGATAGAGGGCTTCAATCTGGACGTCACCGAGGTCACCCGCTTCGGACAGCGTGGTCTGCACGTGGAGGTTGTTGTGGCCGACGAGCATCATCCGCACCGCGGCCTTAGCGAGATCCGGGATATCATGGCAGATGGCAAGCTGGGTGAACGCACCCGCTCACTCGCTCTGGCCACCTTCCAGCGACTGGCGGAGGCCGAAGCGTCGGTGCACGGCACGACGCCGGAGGCCGTCCACTTTCACGAAGTCGGCGCCATGGATGCCATTGTTGACATCGTGGGGTCCTGTGCCTGCCTCGAACTCTTGGAGATCGATGCCGTGCAGTGTTCTGCACTGCCGGTAGGTACCGGAACTGTTGCGGCAGCACACGGCGTACTGCCGCTTCCGGTGCCGGCTACGGCAATACTCCTAAAGGATACGCCCGTCACGCCCACCGCATTGCCTTTCGAACTAGTGACCCCCACCGGTGCGGCACTGCTCACAACGTGGGTGGACCTGCTTCCTACTGTAGTGGGGGAGACTGGCGCTGTTCGCGCCGTGGCAACCGGCTTCGGCACTCGTGAACTTCCCGACCGACCCAACGCCCTGCGCGCCATGCTGCTTGAGAGCGACGAAGACAGGACCAGTGAGACCGGCGACGCATGCAGTGTGCTTGAGTGTAACATCGACGATATGAGCCCTGAGCTGGTCGGTTCGCTCTACGAGCGCCTGCGGTCGGCCGGGGCGTTGGACGTTTTTACGACACCGGTCCAGATGAAAAAACAACGGCCAGGCGTGTTGCTTACCGTGTTGTGCAGCGAAGCACAGCGTGAGTCACTTCTGGAAATCATTTTCACGGAGAGCTCCACCTTCGGGGTCCGCGAATACCCTGTTTCGCGGAGCACCCTGGATCGCGAGTTGGTGCCCGTTGGGACCCCGTACGGGATTGTCAATGTCAAGGTAGGGCGCTGGAAGGGCCA
>JAOZSS010000130.1:0-5447 GCA_029939545.1 Kiritimatiellia bacterium
ATCCAAAGAGAAGATCAGGCAGTTCTTGCTTGCCAATATCGGTCGCGTAATCGAATCACACGAACTGCAATCCACGGCTGATGGGGCCGTACAATACAGCAGGAGACTGAGAGAGCTTCGCGATGAGGAAGGATGGCCCGTCTTATCTCACAACGACAGCGCCAACCTGAAACCGGGACAGTATATCCTGCGTGAGACTCCACCTTCGCAGCCACCCCCACAATTCTCCCGAACGATATCATCCCGCCTGCGTGCCTCCGTTCTCGACCGGAATGGATTTACCTGTCAGATGTGTGGCCTTACCCCCGGCGAGATCGACCCCACCACGAATCGGAAAGTAAGATTGCACATAGGCCACACCAAGGACAAGACGCTCGGAGGAAAAGATGAATTATCAAATCTCCGTACGCTCTGCCCCACATGCAACCAGGGGGCGAAAAACATCACCACCGAGAAGCCCAGCGCAATATGGCTGCTTTCCCAAGTGAGACGTGCCGGTCAGGAAGAACAGCACGCCGTTTATGACGGGCTCAAGAAGAAATTCCAAGACACTGCCTGAGTGAGTGCTGTATCGGCTCCCAAACGTCTGACATGATAGAGTGAGCGCACCATGCATAGGCTGTACAAACACTTCTCCAGCCCACACTTCGTGATTGCTCTGCTGGTCACAACCGTATGTGCATGGGCGGGGGACAGATCATCCCAGAGCGTTCACCCCCTCCCGCCCGACGTGGTTCGGCAGACCAACGGGGTATACCTGGTTGAGAACCACAGCACAGCCGGAATGGTCTGGCACCTCACCGGGCAGCGCGGCGCCACGGTGGTACACCTGGATGCGCACGATGACTGCCGGTTCGTCGCGGACGACAAGCTCGAACGCCTCACTCCGCTCTGGAAGACAGACGATACAGACGAGATCTTTCGGCTCAGCGATCTCAGTTATGTTTCGGGGTTCAAAGTGCGACCCGAAGAAACACTCTTCGACCTGGGCAACTTCATCTACCCCTGCATGGCAGACGGAACCGTTAGCCTCTTCATCTGGGTGGTGCCCGACCTCTCGCTGAATGATGGAAGTCGTGCCCGCCTCAAGGGCCACCTTGTGTCCGCACTTCGCCTTGAGGCCCCCCCGTTTACGGACCATGAGGACGGCTCGTTCTCGTTTCCGCTGCTCAAAGGCAAAATGGTAGTCACAACGCTCACTACCATGCCCATCCTTCCGCCGGGAGCCATACTCGACCTCGATGTGGACTTCTTCGCTTTTCCCCGTGCCCTGACCGACATCCACCTGGAAGGCGATCTCCAGTGGGATCCCGAGTCCGTCTGTGAGCGACTTGCTGAGATCGCTCCGAATCCCTCGCTGACAACGATCAGTGCGTCGGTTTACGGGGGCTACCTGCCCCTCATGTTCCGATTCCTGGCCGACGCCTGTTTTGACCGGCTGGTCTCAGGGACCTACCCCGCCTACGCGCGCAGGCATCTGGAAACCGTCCTGGCCATGCGACGCACTGCCGCCGCCGTTCCGCTCCCCCCGGCACCGACCGATGCCATCTACGAACCGGCCTACCAACACCTCGCCGGACTGCTCAAATTGATCGAGTGCAAACCAACCGAGGCCTTTGCCCACATGGAGAAAGCATCCAGCCTGTCGCCGGTGTTCCGGAAAGCGTGGCTCGACAGTGCCGAAGCCCTGCGTTACATGGGCGACCTCGAGGCGGCAGGAGAGAGCATCCGCCGGTTTGAGCGCGACACAGGGCACGCCACAACGGAATCGCAGACCGAACGGGTGCACCTACTGCGCCTGCTTGACCGCTTCGACGAAGCCGAGCGCATGGCCAGAGAGCTAACGGACTGGAATCCTGATCCGCATCTGCTGCTCCTGCATGGAGGTGTGCTCGCTCAGATGAAGCGCTACGCCGAGGCCTCGGAAGCCTACCGTCGCGTCATCGCCGTTCATCCGCAGGATCACCTCGCCGCCTACAACCTGGCCTATGTCTGCGAGCAGCAGGGCCATATTGACGAAGCAATAGCCTATTACCGTACAGCCGTAGCCCTGCGCGACGATCTCGCGGCTGCCCATGAGAACCTCGGCTACCTGCTGATGCGGCAGCGCGAGTTTACGGATGCCGAGACCCACCTCCGGCGCGCCATTGAGGTCAATCCCGGGAAAGCAACGGCGTGGGGGAATCTCGGCTTTGTCCTGTTGGAGACCGGTCGCCCGGCGGATGCGGTGTCCTGCTTCCAAAAGGCGGTGGAGATCGCCCCCAACCTGACCAAAGCGCGCGAAGGGCTGGCCGCCGCCCTGAAGGCCACTACCAGGGCAACAGCCAGAGAGGTTGCCCCTCGTTAGCGCAGCCAGCCACCCACGATGACTTCCGGCGGCGTATTGCTTTGGTTCGGTGACCAATGGGGACTCTGGGTCAGAGGATCGATGGTTGAGTTGTTCTCAACATAGATGTTGTTCATCGACACCAAGGCACCTCGGATATAGCGACGATTCCTGGAGATGATATTGTTCCCCGCAAAGATAACTCCGTAGTAGTTGTTCCGATTGTGCAGCCCGATATTCATGCCGGCAAGCAGGGCAGGCCAGTTGGTGTTAAAGGGTGTCTGCGTGAAGCGGTTGTTGATCGTGATGCTGCCGGAAGCAACGAGTGTGCCTGTTAGCCCGCTCCTATTGGCAATAGTCACATCGCCATCAACAAACACGATTCCGTTCCCTGGTGTGATAGTTGAGCCACTGAGATGCGTAGTTGAAGGGTAGTAAATGCCGCCAGCGATAGCCTCCGCCTTCCACGCATCGAATGGCTGGAAGTCCGGCACCAGGATGCGCTCGGCATTGGGGATCTGCTGGTAGCCGCCGGCCACTCCTACTTGAACAATCCCGCAGGCTGACACATCACCATGAACCCGGGTGTTTCCCCTTGAGTGGAGCACATTGTGATTAGCGTGAACGGATCCATTGATTCTCAGTGCCGCCGTCTCCAGTGTGACATCGCCCTCCGCCAGAATGGCATCGCCCGAACCCAGCGCTTTCTGACGAAGCACGTTCAGGTCGCCCAACAGTTCCACAACGGTAGTGCGATCCTCGCCGAGCATCGTGCCATCGCTCCAGACCATGACGTTACCCGTCGCCATATCCGTCTTGGTGCTGACCACGAAACCACCGCCGGCGAAGGCAGACGTATAGACCGTATCCATCATCGACAAGTAGTTGGTCGACATCTGCTCCAGCACGTCGGCCACGCCCGCCTCGGCGATGGCCAGCGCCTGAACGCCGTGCGATATCTTGGTGGCTTTGCGCACCATGCCGCCGGTGATCATGATGATCGAGAACGTTGCCACCAGCATCACGCCGGCCAGACACATTACAATCACCATCGCAGCACCGCTACGCCCGTTGTTTCTGCTCTTCACTGTCTCTCTCGGCTGCCTCTTCATGATAGGCCTCCCTGTTTCTACTTGCCCGTGTTCAATGGTCGTACTTCAAGTAGTCCATCACTGCTATACAAACCAACCCGCCCCTGTTTATAGATCTCCATCTCCAGGCTGACGCCCTTCACAAAGAGACGATCATCAACTGTGGCCACTACAATGCCGCAATCGGGGCCCTTCCCAAAATCAACAATGAGATCGACCAATCCTACCGGCCCGGGCCAGTCGATCGTGACATCGCGAAGAATCGCGGTGGGATCATTGGTGTGCGCCTCCGGTTTGAAGCAACGGAAGAGTGCCTCATACTGCAGGTAGCGGCGTTCGGGCAGCGAAGAAAGACTGTTGCCCGTGTTGCCCTGGAAGTACCCGTCGTTCCCGAAGCGTGCATCCTGCCAATCGGCATCGGTCAGGTCCGACATGTCGGCAAGATCACTCGACCGCACGCGTATATCTACGTCACCGCCTTCGGAGAACTTCTCGACGTGCGTCCAGTTCAGTTCATTGAACTCGGGTTCCTCCATGCGCGTGTCGAAGATGCCCGACCGGAAGACAGCCTCTTCCGGGTAGCCGACTTCAAGTGCGGCCAGAGAAATCAACGCGTTCGAAGCGACCCCATCCACATAGGAAACGGTGCCGTTGGTGGTGACCTCCTTCCACAGACTATTCAAATCGGGGTTGATGTTGGCAAACACCGGCGTGCTGTACATTCCCACATCAATGCTATTGTAATTGGCATTGGTCACACCCCACACCGCATTCGTGGGTGAGCCTGTATTACGGAACAGCGTCACCGTACCATTCTGGCAACCCACCAGAAGATCCTGAAGACCGTCATCATCGATATCTCCGAAAGCAGGGGTACTAAACGCACCTACATTGAGGCCTGCATAGTGGTTGTTGGTCACGCCAAAAACGGGCACAGCAGGCGTTCCTGTGTTTTCAAACATCACAAGATCTCCGGGTAACCAACGCCCCACAAAGAGATCCAAATCGCCATCCGCGTCAATATCCGCAAAGGCTGGAGCCGTATAGTGGTAAGTATGCAAGGGAGCGTCATTGTAGCAAACCCGAATACCCATCCACTCCGTATCCACCGCTCCCCAACTCGGCTCGGAAGGCGTGCCGGTATTCCTCACAAACACCAGATAGCCGTTCTGGCCACCTATCACGCAATCGAAGTCCCCATCGGCATCGATATCCGCAAAAACCGGTCGGGCGAGCGGATGACGAATGGTGTTCCAATCGCCATCACTCAACACCATGTTGGGTTCGTTCACCGTGCCCTGATTTTCATAGAACTGGATATTCCCCAGTGAATATCCTCCTACAAATAGATCCTGATCACCGTCGGCATCGATATCGAGGAAGGCCGGCGCACTATAGGCGCCATAATCCAGCCCCTGCCACGCCGTATCCCCCGCCCCCCATGATGGTGCCGTCGGGGTGCCGGTGTTTTCATGGTACAAAACCTTGCCGCTGCTCCCCCCCACAAAGAGATCCAGATCCAAATCCCCCTGCCCGCCGATCTGTAGCGCCACCCGAGCGTTCTGATCCCGGTCGATCGTGAAGTCGGGAACCCCATCGCTCCACAGGGCATCCATCGAAGGAATAAACGCTCCCAGCTCACCGCCATTAAACGTAACGTTGCTCGCCCCACCACTGACCTCATCAATCAGGTAGACGTTGGTGATATAGGTCGGGGCACCCAGGCCGCCCTGAAACTGGAGGCGTGCCCATTTTCCGTTCAGGTTGATCGCCGCGAGATCGTTTGATCCGCCATAAATAATATTGGTAACCTGTAGTTGCTGACCGGAAATTAACTCCGAGGCTTCCGAGTCAGACACACTGTTGGCGGTCCAGGCAATCCCTTTGTCCATGGTGACCACTACATCCGCAATGTAGGGATTCACGTTGGTGAACGAGAGATCATACTTTGCGCTGCAGTTACTGCTGATCGAGGAACCGGGGTTATCAAAGTTGCTGTCGCACCAGAGGTCGTTGTAGACATCGAACTC
>JAOZSS010000130.1:5457-6949 GCA_029939545.1 Kiritimatiellia bacterium
GGAGCTGCGCTGCTCTGCGGTCACAGTCATGCCGGATGGCGAATGCGTGAACATGGGCGACGTCGGATGCGTGTTGGCAGGCACGTAGATCTCACCTTCACGATCGCTGGCCGTGTTGCTCAGGCGAATACGGTCCACCTCGATGTTATATCCGGAGCTGGCATCGTTCTTTGAGATGGCAGAGAACGATAGCGTGTGCATGCCGCCGTCCATCACAATACTGCCCCAGTTGAATGACCGTCCCTTCGTCCTGACAGGCGCATAGCAGTCGTAGCGCGCCTCGGGCGGCGAAAAAACAAGGTCCACCAGGTTTTCGAACACCACCTTCGTCTTCGCGACCTCTCCACTCATTCCGGCTGCCGCTATCCCGGCGTCATTGGTGGCCTGCACGACCTCCGCGAGCTGGGCATAGATATCTTCCGGTGTGGCGTTCGTGTTACGCGGGGCAAACGTGCTGCGGAGCAACTGGTCCGGCGTACCAGGGCGGACGTGATAGATAACGGTTCTGTTCCAGAGGATGCGGCCGTCGGCATCACGGTCGAGCAACCCGTCGTTGTTGTTATCGTCGGACAACGGAAGGCTCATCGCGGTAAAATCGCTTCCGTCATCCGGGTAGAAAGACATCAGGCCAATCCCGACACTCGACAGCCGCAGGTCGGCGCGGATGCGCTCCAGGGCCAATTCAAGGTCCATGTCGAGTTCGCCCATGATCTGCTCATATTCCCACACGCGCAGCCCCTGGATAAACACGGCGAACACGCTGGTCACCACCACCATGGTGATGGCAGACGCGACCATGACTTCCATGAGCGTGAAACCATGACGACGCGATTTGTTGTGACGCTTGCGGCCCATCACATGCCCTCCGCAATCATGGTGTGGACCTCAACACCCTCTGGACTCACGCCGCCTCCCGAAATCGGAAACTTAACGTTCACCCTAATCCGCGTGCAGGCCAACACGGTGTTGCTGATCGACGTGGTGCGTTGGAAATGACCGCTGAGATCCCGATTGCCGTTCTCATCCACCGACGCCTCGACTTCCGACAATAGCGCCAGACTGTCATAGTCCAACGTGCGGGCGCGCTGAATCCGGTTTCGCGCAATACAGGTCGCCCTGTAGAAGTTACTCGCCATTCTATGAGTACGCATTGCAGAGATATAGGCGGCAACGAATGATCCGGCGATGACAAAGAACAGCGCGGACGAGATGAGAGCCTCGACCAGCGTGAAGCCAACACGCTTATTCTTCTGCTTCTGTAGTCTTAACATGACACACCCCTCCCATACACAAACACCAGCCTATAATAGTAGCAGACAACATACCAACCGGCATAAAAGCGGCTCAGCGGCCCGATTCGCCCCGAAACTTCTCATTTACGCAAAAAACTTCGCGTCGCAGTGGGGCGATTGTGTCGCAATATTAGACAGGGGTCAACGATGCAGAAGTCAGAGATCGGAGGGCGGAAGTCGGAGGGCCCAACGACCCCCAC
>JAOZSS010000131.1 GCA_029939545.1 Kiritimatiellia bacterium
GGCAGGAGCGGAAGACCGGTTACACCCGTTCGGGACGATGTGACGTCGGGATCGACAAGACAGGCGGGTAGTCGACCGGCAATGACAATCGTGATTGAGAACCGCTAAGCTTGTGCGATATCAGACCGAGCTTGGAGAGGTCTCGGGTTCGTCATCGTCATCATCGTCGTCATCGTCATCATCGTCATCGTCATCGTCGTCGTCATCGTCATCGTCATCGTCGTCATCGCCCGGGAAGAACCTATCGCCCGGGTCATCATCATCGTCCCCGGAAGGAAGTCGTTCGCCAGGCTCGCGCCCGCCGAGCCCTTCTTCCTCTTCTATCTCCTCCTCTTCTTCTTCATCCTTCTTCTCGATGACGTGACCGGCCTCGTCGGTGCCCAGTCCACACGGGCAGAGACAAAGACGATAGGGAATGCGGACCACATAAGGAGCGACCGGTGGCGTGTCGGCGATGGCCACAGGGCGGAAGCCGCCAAATGCGTCGGTGAAGTGCGGCGGGATGTATTTGCGTTCGGTGAGTGTCGGCAACGCGAAGCGCCACGAGCCGCCATAGGCCGCGCGCTCGGCTGATGAGCCGGCCAGCCCGGGATCGAGCAACCATTCCGAGACGTTACCGCTCAGGTCGTAAATACCAAAGGCGTTTTCGTTAGTATGGGTTCGGCGATACCCGTTACGTTTCACGCCATCGAAGTAACCGACCGGTAAGGTGTCCTGCGCAGTCCCGCCAAGGGCACCGAGGAAGTTCGCATCCAGCGGATGTGCCGCGTTGCGTCCAAATGCGTAGAGGGAGTTGGATTTTCCGTTCCAGGCTGCCGCCGCATAGAACTCGTTGAAAGGATTGGGCCAACTCTGCATGCCGCGGAAAGCGTTGTGGTCTGGCTTCTCTTCAGGCTCCACGGTCTCGATCGGAAGGCGATGTCCCTTCACGCCGTCGACCCAGCGATTGTAGTCGTTCTCGTCAAACCGGTTGTCACGCCACTGCATGATGCCACAGGTGGCGGGTGCCCAGTCCTCCTGCCACGATCCCTCTCGATAGGCCAATTCGTCCTCCGCCATACCGTCGCGCAGCGACAGCCAATTGCAGTACTTCATGGCACCGAAGGGGGAAACCCCGCCCACGGGTCGGGCGGCGTCGGCAGGCGGTACGCTGAAACGGAACCCCGGCTGACGCTGGGGGTGGAACAAGATGCGGCTGGCAGAGATCAGGAAGAGCTCATCGCGTCCCGGGTGCATGGCGCTGTTGAACCAGGCGTTGCCATCGTCATCAATGTATACATTGGCACCGCGCGAGTCTGTTGCCGGCAATTCGATGCCGTTCAGGAAGTTCACGAACTCCTGGTTCGAAACGAGTAGGTAGACTTTGTCCCACGTCGAGGAGACGGCGCAGTTATCCATCGGCAGCCGGAATCCGCTATACCCCAGCAACTCCTCGCGCTCCTCGGCATCGAAAATACCGCGTGCCCAGTTGGTCTGCGAGCAGGTGACCGGCGCCCAGTCGAGCGCGTTGGTCCCTTCGCGGAAACAACGCTGACCGGCACCGCGGCCCGTGTCGATGGTGAGCCAGTTGCAGTACTTGACGGCACCGAACCAGGACACGCCGACAACCGGATGGTTGGTGTATGAGCCGCCCGTACGCGTGAGGCGCGGCGTGACGGTGTAGCGACTCCCCACCGGGAAATCCGGGTCGTACTCGATCCGGCTCTTGGAGATCAGAAATACCTCGTCGCGGTCCGCTTCCATCGCAGCGTTGAACCAGATGTTGCCCTCGGCGTCGAAGGTTAGGTTCGTGCCGCGGAAGTCATTGGTGTGGGCCTGGGCATCGTTCAGGAAGCGGACAAACTCGTCGTTGGACGTCTCGAAACGGGCCATGTAGAAGCCGTAGTCAGGACCGCCGGGCTGCTTGTCGCCGGGAACCCAAGCCATGTCTGGCCCGGGATGTGGCGAGGGCGAGATCGTGGCGAGCATGCCATCGTTCTCACCGCCGGCATAACGGGTCTGGATGGCAGTGGCCGCGACGAGATTGGTTGAAGATGTCTGGCCCGACACGTGTAACAGGCGCCCCGCCTCCATGGCGGCCGCGTAGATATGGTCGGACTGGTCGCCGCCGAGGTAGGTGCAGTATACCAGGTTGGATCCGCTGACAGTGAAGCTCGCGCCGAAACCGTCCCAGCGTCCTCCGCCATGGATGTCTTGTACGGCGTCGAGGACGGGAAGGTTCGTGGAGGATGTCTCGCCGGCCAGGGTGGCTTCACCGATTGCGTTGGGCACGACGACGAAGGCGCGGTCGTCGCCGGAGCCGCCGAAATAGGTCATGAAGACAGGCTGCATCTTGGCGGGATCAAATTTGCAGAGGAAGGCGTCCCACATGCCGCCGCCGAATGCGTCCTGTGCGGGATTGAGTATCGGCAGGTCGAGCGAGGCCGTTTCACCGGCCAGGTAGATGTAGCCGGCGCTATCGAGGGCAACGCCGTAGGCGCGATCATCGTTCTCTGCGCCAACGTACGAGCCGCCAATCAGTGCCATCGCTGCGTCGAGTGCAACAACAAACGCGTCGATCTCGCCGCCCGGCGCGGCCTGCCAGGCATCCTTGACCGGGAAGTCGGAGGATGATGTCTCGCCCGCCAGAACGATCCGTCCATCCTTGCCTAGTGCCAGGCCGTAGGCGGCATCGTTGCCGCTGCCGCCGATACGAACCCCTGATGGGGCTTCGCCGGTCTTGACCTTCAGCACAAACCCATCGCGTCCGCCGCAGGCCCCGATCGTCTGCAGGCCTGTGAAATCGTCGGACGTGGTGTCTCCGGCCAGGATCACCGCGCCATCCGCGGTAAGTGCAAGGGCGTGGGCATGATCATCCCCGCTGCCGCCGAGGCGCGTGGATTGGACGATGGTGCCCGATGCATCCAGGCGCGTCAGAAATCCATCCCAGTTCTGCCCTGTGGGGATCGCCTCGGGAGCGTCCAGCAGCGGGAAGTCACGCGAGAGCGTCTCGCCGCAAACCACGATGCTGCCGTCGGGAGCGACGGCCATGGCCATGGCGCGGTCTTCCGCCGAGCCGCCCAGGAAGGTCGTGAATACCGGGTGACCGTCGATGCTGCGATACTTCATGATGAATACATCGACATCCTTGGCAAACCGCTTCGGGTCGGGTGTCTTGCCTGCAAAGCGTCGTGAGGATGTTTCGCCGGCGACATAGGTGAAGCCTTTGTGGTCAACCGCTATGGCGAATGCCGTGTCGGTGGCCTCGCCGCCAAGGTAAGACAGTGCCGCGAGCTGCGGGCCTGCGGGGGGCGGATTGCTGACCGAATGCTTCATGGCCGGCAGGTCGATGCGTACGGTCGGGCCTTGCTGTTGAAAGCGCGCATTGATGGGAACAGGAATGTGGCCTTCGTCGATACGGAAGGCGCGCGGAGCGTGCTGGATGATCGTGCCGCAATGCAGATCAGCAATCATGTTGCCGAAGGGGTCGATGGTGGCCGACTCGGTGCCATCGAACGCCATCTGTAGCGCGCTCGGATCGCCATCGGGGCCGACCGTGTAGATGAACTCCAAGCGGTTACGCTCGGCATAGCAGTCCAGGTTGACCCCTGGAAAGACGTTGGGGTACTGCACAATCGGGTAGCCGTTCACATCGGTGAACCAGAGGGCGGGATCGGTTCCCATCGCGTAATGGCTGGCGGCATCCAGCGACGCGGCACTGTTCCCTGCGCCGCCTGACCGTCGACGTTGCCGGTCCTGCGGCAAGGCACCACCATGGTGCCAACGGTCGAAGCGGTTGCCCTCCGTCTCGGAAGAACCGCCAGCCGATGACCCGGTTCCAAAGGGTCCGCTGCCCACGAGGCGCAATGACACATCCAGGATGCAGTCTAAGTCCTCGATGAGTTCGCGGTTGTCTGCTGAGCCGCATTCAACGTTCTCGCTGACGGTGAGATCGATGTGTTGACGCTCAATTCGCAGTGACACTTGTCCGCCGCCGGGCAGGATGTCCAGGCCGGCTCCGTTCGAAGCCAGGTCGAACTCGCCCAGGTAGTCCTCGCACAGTTCCTCGAAATAGAGCGGGGGCATATCCATGGGCGCCCCGGCACTGCGGCGACGCTGCACGTTCTGGGGGAGATTCAAGACAACGGTGCTGGCGGCGACGGCCATGATGGGGGGGGGCGACGATGGTGCCTTGAATCCAAAACGGCTCTCACGGGCGCTTGGCCCGATTGCCCAAGCGGGCGTTGTGTCGGCGTCCCTGTCATCTGGACCACCAGAATCCCGATCGTCCCGTCCCGTTGGATCGGCGGCCTGAGCCTCCTCTTCACGAAGCGCATCGAGCAGCACGTTTTCCGGGGGTGGGGCCTCGGCCTGCTTCTCAGGCAGAATGGCAAAGAAGTAATAGCCCAGCCCTCCACTGGCCCCGACCAGGGCCACGATTCCAAGCAAAAGAAACAGGTAGGTACGTGCTCCAGACATAGATCATCCCTTAAACAGTTGCTTATATAGTACCGCAACCATAGGCATCTAAGCCAGAAGATTTCGCTCGCAACGCGTGGATGCGTGGATGGTTCGGAACACGAGAGTTGCCGTCGCCGATCGTAGCGGTCAAGTATCTACCGCGCTTAGTCGCGCGGCAGATCGATGGTCTTATCGGTCTCGGGATCGAAGAAGTGGGCCTTGCCCAGGAATACGGCGAGGTCCATCTCTTCCCCGACGGTGCACTCGCGATGGGAATCCATGCGTGAGATGAAGGTGCTCTTGCCCGTGTTCAGGTGGCAGTAGGTCTCTGATCCCATCGGCTCGACGACGTCGACCCTGGCCCGGATGCGCGGTGCGCCCTCGATTCCTTCTGCCTGGGTGGAGCCCACGTCCTCCGGACGGGTACCAAACACGATAGCCTTGTCGGTATAGGCCGACAAGGCCTCCTGCCACTGGGTCGGCACCGGAATGGTGAAGCCGCCCTCGTTGAAAACCAGTCCGCCGTTCTCGCGAGCGATCTGGCCCTCGTAGAAGTTCATCGGCGGGGTGCCGATGAAACCGGCCACGAACTTGTTGGCGGGGCTATCATAGAGCACGGTCGGCTCGGCGACCTGCTGGATGAGTCCGTCATTCATGACCGTGATGCGGTCACCCATGGTCATTGCCTCAGTCTGGTCATGTGTGACGTAGATCATCGTCGTGTTGAGTTGGTGGCGCAGGCGCCCGATCTCCACGCGCATCTGGACACGCATTTTGGCATCCAGATTGGAAAGCGGTTCGTCAAAAAGGAACGCGGACGGCTTGCGCACAATGGCGCGACCAACGGCCACACGCTGGCGCTGTCCGCCTGACAGGGCCTTGGGGCGACGCTCGAGCAGTTCGCTGATATCGAGAATCTCGGCCGCTTCACGGACACGCGTGTCAATCTCGGCCTTCTTGTACTTGCGCAGCTTGAGACCGAAAGCGAGGTTGTTGTACACGGTCATGTGCGGATAGAGCGCATAGTTCTGGAAGACCATGGCGATGTCACGATCCTTGGGCGGAACGTCGTTGATGACGCGGTCGCCGATCGTGATGGTTCCGCGCGAGATTTCCTCGAGACCGGCGATCATGCGCAGAGTGGTCGATTTTCCGCAGCCTGAGGGGCCAACCAGTACCATGAATTCGTGGTCCTTGATCTCGAGGTCGATCTCCTTGGCCGCTTCCACGTTGCCGGGGTAGATCTTCCATACGTTGTCGAGTGTCACTTTGGCCATGATAGATGCCTTAACAGTGCCGCCCTCGCGGACTTGTGGGTTGCGTCTTATGAAAAGCGGATGAACGTTAGGTTACAGAGAGTATACCTGTCAACGGAGGAGCGTTATGAAGACGCGAGAATTTCTGTTTAGACTGTGCCTGTTCCTTGTGGTGGCTGTGGGCACGGTTGATGCGGGCCGCGCGACTAGAGACTCGCCTCAACCGTAATCGCAATCCCTCCACGCGGGCGGAAGACGCCGGTCACTGTGGCTTGACGTGGAGCGCAGGCGGACACGAGGTCGTCGAGGATACTGTTGACGACCGCCTCATGGAACGCGCCGTGGTTGCGGTATGAGAAGAGGTAGAGCTTGAGCGCCTTGCTCTCGATGCAGCGCTGATCGGCAATGTAGCGAATCGTGATGTGCCCGAAATCGGGCTGACTGGTGATGGGGCAGATCGAGGTAAACTCGGGGCAATCGAACGTAATCCAGTACTCCCGCTCCGGATGCGTGTTCGCGAACGTCTCGAGCTGCGCCTCGGAAGGGTCGGCCGGGTAGACTGTTTCTCTTGCCCCAAGTAGCGTGAGGTCGTCGGTCGCCGGTGATGCCTGCTTTTCTTTTGCGTTCATGGACCCTATGATAGGCGGCGTATGGTTGGTGTCCAGAGACAAAGTGTACTTCTCGTGCTGCTGGCCACAGTGGCACTCTCGGGCTGTGCGCGCATACGACCGCCACGCGGGGCGCGCCCGGTAGCACGCGTCATGATGACGACCGGCTACTGCAAGTGCGGCAAGTGCTGCGGGTGGAAGCGGACGTGGTATGGGCGACCGGTCTTCGCGAGTGGCTCGCTTAAGGGCAAGCGTAAGAAGGTCGGGTTCACGGCCATCAACATACGCGCCCATCACGGCACGATTGCGGCGGACACCTCGCGCTATCCATTCGGCACCATCATGTACATCGAAGGCTATGGCTGGGGCCGGGTGGAAGACCGTGGCGTGGCGATCAAGGGCGAACACATCGATCTCTTCTTCAGAAGCCACGCCGAAGCACTGAACTGGGGCCGCCGCCGTAAGAAGGTGAAGGTCTGGTTCGTGCGGTAGTCCTGTCTGCGCGCAACGTGCCGCATCCAGTGTAGGGCGGGTGTAACCGGTCTCCCGCTCCCGCTCATGCGGCTAAAAGCTCCCTGTTCCCA
>JAOZSS010000016.1:0-13976 GCA_029939545.1 Kiritimatiellia bacterium
CGACACTGTTCCTGCGCCCCCATCGCTCAGCGCATCGGGGAGTGTCGCTTTCTCCTCCGGTTCGGATTCTCCGTCCTCAGTGTCGCCATCGCTCGGCGCCTTGATTTCGCCTGTCTGCTTCGTCAGCGATCCGACATCACTGATTAGCGATGCGCTGGCATCCTTCAGCATCGGAAACTGGGCCTCCAACAGCATGAGTTCCGTGCTGATCTGGTTGCGCCGTTCCATGAGTGCCTCCAGGTAGCGGCTCTCCATGGTGCTGCGCGCCTCGGTACGGGCAATGTCATGCAAACGCTGATACTCGAGCTTGTCGTCCTCGGCCTCCTTGATCCGCTGTTCGAGGCGAGCCAGCTCTGACTCCAGCATATTGCCGGCCGCATCGCGCGACTGGGTCTGCAGGTTCTCCCACTCGGCCTGGTGTTCTCTGAGCAGGGTTGAGAGAAACGCTTCGTTGTACTCCGGGTTTCCGCTTTTCACCGAAATCGCGAAGAGACGCGAGACGCCACGCGTTCGCGTCACCGTGACGGGCAGTTCCATCTGGCGCGCATTAGTGAAACGATCGCCCCACTCGTCCTTCAGCCGCGAGACTACACGTGCGATGAGCCGCGGATTCGTGAGCATGTGCTCGTGCAGCGAGAATGAGGTCCAGAAAGGATTGCGCTCGCGCGTCTGAGTGATCGCAAGCAGTGGATCACGGTACAGCGTGACCTTTGCCTGGGTCTCATACTTCTTGGGTGCCATATGGATGTAGAGCACACCGGCCAGAAGGCAGTAGAGAAAACAAAGCGCTATAATCTGCCACCGGAAGAAGATAATCCCGACGTACTGCCGGAAATCTATCGGCTGTGGTTGCTCAGACTGTCCGTTCGTTGGTGGCATAACGTCTGAGAATAGCAGTGCAGGGCCGTAGTAGAAAAGGAGGAATTTTCGAAGGCGCGGGCAAACACACCCGGAAGCACTGTTCTGACCGTCCAGACATGAACAGTGCGAACACCGGTGTCAGCAAGAGCGCTGTAATCGGCGTGATAGCAACTCGTTTACTATACGCCACTTACACCTCCACCCCTCCGATGGCACTCCTTGTGCGATAGACAAGTAGACGCAACAGGCTGACCTGGGAGAAGAACCGCCGATGGAACCGCGCACCTATCATTGGACACGCATCGCGATGGCCGCAGCCCTTCTGGGGGTGGCGATCACCCCTCCCTGTATGGGGGTCGTGATGCCGACTTGTGTGCGAGAGCAGACGTCGACACGGGATCACCCATATTCGACCGCCACCCCCTTCCGTTGGGATCAGGAACGTGCCTGGACGCTCTACGGAGACCACGCACCGATCCGGGTCGTGCAGGTGGTGGACACCGCCAACCGGCAGCTCGTGGCCAACAAGCCAACCGTCATCCGCGCCTTCGTCTGCGGACCCCATGAAGCCGGTGCCCCTACTGCCGATACGTTTGCAGCCGAACTCTATGTGGACGGGCAGAGGATCCCGATTGCACCACGCATCACATCCTCACGCTCTGTTCACGACAGCACAGTCCCGTGGACGATTGACTTTGGCTCGGAAGGAGGGTTCTGCCCGGCACCGGGTCCGCACCTCGTCGAGGTGCGCTTCACTTGCGAAGGCCGGCATATAGTGTTGCAGCGCACTATTCATGTCGATTTCGCCGTACCACAGCGACAACTCACCATAGTAACCGTTCCTGTTCATGTACGCGAACTCATCCGCACCCGGCGCCCCCGCACAGAGGCACTGCTCCGCTCACACCGGTTTGTCGAGGCCGTCTTTCCGGTCGACCACGTCAAGGTCATAAGGGAAGATCAACCCTACATCATACCGGCTGGACTCTCCCGCAGCGGTGCCGCCGAGGGCCGCCGACAGCGCACGGCCCTGGCCCTTCGATTGGTTAGCCAGGGACTCTCTGCCCACACGCGCGACCAATTGGCACGTGCGCGTGCGAACGGGAATATTGCCGTGATCGTTGGCGTGGCACCCGATATACCGAGGCTTCTTGGAGGACGACCGGATGAGAATATTCACGGGTTTGCCGTGCCCTTCGCAGGGATTTGTATCGTCAAGGCTGATCGCCAGATCGAGTTCACCGTTGCGCATGAGATCGGTCACCTCATGCCACTCCCCCTGCACGACGACTATCGCCACGGCGACGACACCTCATCGCACTATGCCAAGACCGAAACCGAGGCATGGAACACGAAAAACTGTCGGCGCCAATCCCGTCGCGACAACGCCGGGGTTTACATCGGAGCGTCGATGGGAGGCTTCAACGTGGGATATCGCAGCGCCGATCTGAGCGCCCTCCCCTTTGGTCAACCGGTTGAGAGTCGGCACGCCGATGTTCCCAGTCGGCCCATCAGAGGATTCATGGGCGCCTGCGGCACAATGTGGGCGACCTCATCCGAGTACGCGCGCCTATACGTATCCTTCGCGGGGGCCCCGCCCCGCCAAACCATCGCCGCGCAACAGGAATAGCCCAAACCCGCTACTGCCCGCCCGAGTGATATCCGCGCAGATCAGTTGAACCGTTGCCAACAACGTGCTACAGTTATCCGTGCGTTTACCAGCGAGGTGCTGGCGACGAAACGGGGTTCGCTCCAGCCAAGGCAGATTCGGGGAAAGAAGAGATCGTCATGAGAACGGCGAAACAGCAACCGACATTCCTGATCGGCCTGCCTTCCACTGATGGTTCCGGCCGAACGGTCAATCGAATCGCCATTGCGATGGATCGCGGGGCTATACTTATCAACGCCGGCGCACCCGATACGGGGCCTGCTGTGCGCGTGACCATGGGCAGCGCGGCAAGGGTCGACTCTCGTGGCGGCCGATTCACGATCGGGCGCAGGAAGAATGAATGGCAGATCCACGCCGAGGAAGGCATAGTGCTCTTCTCCAACGATGATACCGCCACATCGATCGAAGCGGGCACCACCCTGTCGGCGGAGCTCTGCAACGAATCCGGACGGACCACACTCGAGGTCGTGTCCCTCGCGCCCGACACCCCCCCGGAGTACGAGTTCCACACCTGTCGTGAGTATTTCCGCACGCTGCAGCCCATCGCCGATGACGACCGCGTGACGATGTGGGATCTCTACAATCGGCCGGACCACTCCGGTATGGGTATCCGGAGCCTGCCCCTCGTAAAAAGCGCCTTCGAGTGGGCGCGTTCGTTCGACCCAAGTCAGCCCCTGACGGCGGGTGTTGAGTTCGACCTCGGCGCAGAGGCCGCCAAAGAGATTATGGACTTGTCGGACGTACTCTCGTTCAACGCCTACGACGGAGCCGAAGATGTGGAGTCGCGCCTGTTGCTGACCGAGATACCCGCCCGGCCTGTGGTGTGTACGGGATGGCTCAGACGCCGTCGCGGCAACACCTTCAAAGATGTCCTGCCCATCTTCGCTGAACACGACGTCGGGTGGTATCATTGGGGCCTCGTCGCCGGACGCACCCAGATGTATCTGCCACAGGAGCAGGTGTCTGGCGAACACGAAGGCGATGCATGGGACCAGGATGTCCTGAATGCGGACGGAGACCCGTATGACGAGGAGGAGATCAAACTGATCCGAGCGTTCGGATTCGACACCCTGCGCCGGAGCGGCCGCTAAGAGGTCGGCGCACGCGCATTCGCATGAACCGACACGTGTAACGGTGCGACCACCGCTGGCGAGACTCACACAGACATAAAAAGCGAAATTCTCCAGATCGACAGTGAACAGTTTGGTGCCCTGGCTGGTGAGGCACTGGCCGGCGGTGCAGCCATCCGATTCCGGGCGCGCGGCCAGAGCATGCAGCCGACCATCCACGATGGCGACGTGATTACGCTTGTTTCCCTTGATGAGCGCCGATTGAAGCTCGGCGATGTGGTGCTGCATCGCAACCAGGGCGGTGGCCTGGCCGCACATCGGATCATCCGTATTTCGCGTCGGGGGCTCGGCCAAACTCTCCACACGCGTGGCGACGCATCCGGCGGTACCAGCGACCTTGTTGAGGAGGAGGACATACTGGGGCGCGCCACGCTGATTGAGCATGAAGGCGAGAAATCATGCACCGACAGCCTGGTCGACCGCCTGAAAGGAACGCTATGGGCAGGGCGCCAGACCCTGCGCCACCTGTATCGACGCTGTAAGCCATACCCGGGAAGATGACGCCGCCGCTCACGTCCAGCCCCACGGAATAGGTGCGTCACCACGCCGTTTCCTCGCCGCCTCTCAAGAGCGTCCGCAGCGTCCGCCACCGGACGCTTCAACCATCCTCTCTCGCCAAAAAAGCGGCCGTGCTGTCATCGTAACACACTGGTACACCACCAGTTAGATCAGAGCACCTCGTCTTGGCACACCAGTAGCGTATGAGGTTGTGTCAATCAAACACAAACGAGGCAAGGCGAATGGAACCAAGAACGTTACCGACCGCGACACTACTCTGCGCTCTGGCACTCACATCTGCTACAGGTGGGACCTTCAGGCCCACAAGACATCTCAGTGACCCCCATGATGAATTCGCGTTCGGTCGCGACCACCTTAATCGCTGGGAGCGGAATATGAGGGACAGAGAATCGGCACCTCAGACTATGCCCTATCGACAGCAGAATCTGGAGACCGTTTCCGGATGGGTGAGAAACCCCCAGGATGTCTGCACGGCGGTGAAGCAGCGTGTCAGGTACACACGTGACCGCCTGCCCGAGGATCAATGGAAGGACGGCAGACAGACTTGGCGCTCAGGAACCGGCGACTGCGAGGACTTCGCTGTGCTGATCAAGAAACTGTGCCGGGAAAATAACATTCAGGCCGATGTCTATCGCTTCTATCCCCCCACCGGCAGCGGGCATGTGGTGGCGCTTGGGGAATGGAACGGTCGCCTGTGGATGTCGAGCAACGGATCATTTGTTGAAGTCTACTCCTTTGAAGATGCCAAACGCCGGGTGGCGCGAAGCCAGGGGTGGTCCGTGGCGGACATGAGGGTACGCAAGGGCGAAAAAAAGAACCGTCAGTCATCCACATCGTTTACAGAATCGAGTTGGCGTTAATGCCCCACTAGTCAGGAGAACAAGGAAGCCATGATAAATAAAACACCCACCCTGGTGCCCGTCACCCGACAGGCCAAAAAGGCCATCGAGAACCGCCCTTACATCGCGATCGACGCATTTCCGTTCCGGGTCGGACGCGAATCACGCCTCACGTGTCGTGAGGGTCTAAACGAGACCCTGGAACGACGGAACAGCAGCGTGCTGCCAAATAATGATCTGTATCTTCTGACGAAAACGAGGTCGTCGGTTGTATCGCGGGAACACTTCCTGATCCAACGAACCGAGGACGGAAAGTATGAACTTGTGGACCGGGGAAGTACACTGGGCACCACGGTTGCGGGTCACTATATCGCCGGTAACGGCCGGGGGGGACGTGTTGAGGTCCAGGACGGTAACCGCATCGCAATCGGGATTCCCGACTCACGGTATGTTTTTGAGTTCAGGCTATCGACGGCACCACTGCGCTCTCAACTCAGGAGAGGACGGGTAATGCGTCACTTCGGGCATTTCTTCCTGTTCGTGATTGCGCCTGTTGTTATCAGTCTATACACGATAGCATCGATTCTTTCCATGTAGGTAACGCGGCAGCAAGAATCCGATCAAACCTCGATGCCTGCGGCGGAGAGTCTGCGGTACAATTTCGGGCGACTGATACCCAACTTACGCGCCGCTTCAGATATGTTGCCGTCTGACAGGGCCAACGCCTTCCGGATAAGCAGGGCTTCCGCGTCGATCAGAGTCAAAGGGATGTCGTCCACCGTCAGGCCGCTTGTCGCAGAACGATGCGACACAGACACCGCGTCCCCATTGCAAGAGCCGTACAAGGCGGAAAACTGAAGGTGATCCGGAGCGATTTCTACGCCTTCACATTCAACGATGGCGTGTCCTATCACATTCCTCAGCTCTCGAATATTTCCGGGATACGAGTGTCTCATCAGGACATCCATGGCTTTAACGCCGATTTCCGGGCAGGGAATTCCCGCTTCAGACGCCAGGGATTCCAAGAAATGTTGGACCAACAGGGGTATATCGTCGCGTCGCTCACGCAACGAGGGAAGCGACAACGTATAGCCCGCAATCCTGAAAAACAGATCCTCGCGCAGCCCGCCGTCCGACAGCCGCTGTTCCAGGTCCACATTGGTGGCCGCCACGATGCGTACGTCGACATGCACCTCCTTTGTGCCGCCGACAGGCCGGATCAGTCCATCCTCGAGCACCCGCAAAAGCTTCGCCTGCATCATACTCGGCATGTCGCCGATCTCATCCAGGAAGAGCGTGCCGTTGTTGGCTTGAACAAAAGCGCCGGGTCGATCTGCCACGGCACCGGTGAAGGCACCCTTCACATGTCCGAACAGCGTGGACTCGACGAGCTCTGAAGGGATAGCCGCACAGTTCACGGGAATAAACGGCCCATCGCTGCGCGGACCGCCATAGTGAATGGCCCGCGCCACCAATTCTTTTCCCGTCCCGCTCTCACCTCTGACAAGCACATTGATGGCTGCGGCACGGTGAATCTTCATGATCTGCTTCACCGTGTTCCGCATGGCTTTGGACTTCCCGACAAACGCGTTGATCCCCCATCGTTTCGCGTCTTTGCCTGATAGCATAAGAACCTGATTGGCATACCTATCCCGTTCCAGAACCACCGCGCGATACTGAATGGTTCGTTTGACTGTTGCGATGAGCTCCTCCGCGCCAACCGGTTTTTCGAAAAAGTCGTAGGCGCCTTTCTTGAGCGCCTGGATCGCCGTCTCTTTGTCCGCAGTGCCGGTGACCACAATGACCTCCGTTGACGGCTCCGCCTCTTTCACACGCTCCATGAGCGTAATACCGTCCATTTGCGGCATATCGATGTCCGTGACAAGGACATCCACGGGGTGCTTCAGCAACGTCGGCAGACAGACCAAAGGGTCTGTGTATCCTGTCGCGATGCAGTCCAGTGGCTTCAGTGAAGTCACGATCATATCCACGGTTGGCTGGTAATCATCCACAACAGCCACGCTGATCTTCCCTGCTGCATCTCCCATAGTCCACCTTCTATATCTTGAGTATCCGTTTGTCCCATCGGGTCGTTTCGCCTTCAGGTCCAGATAGATACGCTTCTGTTCTATACGCACTGACGTTCTGTAGTCGTCCTAAGATATCGTTCACAGCTTCGACGGCACCATCACACAGGTCCATAAGCGCCTGCACTTTCGAGTCCCATTCCTTCCTCTTCATCATTTCAAGGCACATGGTGATTACAGCCATGGGTTGCCCCAGGTGATGGCATGCCGATCCGAGGCTTTCAATCATGACACGGTGCTGTTCGGCAATCAGCAGTGCCTGTCGCATTCTCACCTTCTCAACGGCATTCATAATGGCACACTCCAGTGAGTCCGCACTGATGGCACCCTTGATCAGGTAGTCTGCGGCACCGTTCTTCATCGCTTGCACCGCCGTCCGTTCATCACCCTGTCCCGTTACCATGATAATGGCTAGATTCGCATTCTCATCAAGAAATCTGCGTATCCATTCGATACCCGTTTCACCCGGCATGCGATTGTCAAGCAGCATGCAGTTTACAGGCTCCTTCTTCAGCACGCTCATCGCCTCGTCACCGCATCCGGCCTCACGCACACGCGTCGGAAGTGACTCGCTGATAACCCACAGCAGTCGCTGTATGCTTTCCCTGAAGTCGGCATCGTCATCCACCACCAGCACATCGTATGTCCTATTCTCCGTCATCACGTTTCGCACCCCATTTCACACCTCACGCTCCATCCTCTTCCATGATCGCCTTCAGCATCTCAGCCGAACAGGGCTTCTCGATCAGTCGATATCCCTCCGCAAGACAAGTTCGCACCTCCTCGCTCTCCAGATTTCCGGAGAGAATGAAGCCGCTCGCTTCCGGGTGGAGCAGTCTGAGCGTCTTCAGCACCTCGATTCCGTTCATGCCCGGCATCTTCAGATCCGTCACTACGATATCGAAAAGCCGCTCTTGCAAGTGAGCCACTGCATGCGCTCCACTTTCGGCAAATACTATATCCCACTCATCCCGCACGTCATTGAGCATACGCTTGATGCTCTGGAGCACGTAGTCGGAATCATCCACAAACAGAATACTCCTCATGACTCCTCCCTTCCGACCTCAGCCCCCCTCGCTTCAGCGGAAGCCTGACCGTAAATGTTGTTCCTTTCCCTTGCGCCGTGCGAAAGGTCAGTCGCCCACCGTGTCGGGTCACGACGGACGAATGTGCAAAGGACAAGCCCTGCCCCATTCCCGACGGGAGCTCTTTCGTGCTAAAAAAGGGATCAAAGATCTTCTCGTGCAGATGTTCAGGTATCCCCGCTCCGGTATCCGTCACCAAAATCACAACCGCCTCGTCTTCGCGACGCGTGGTGACGGTGATCTTTCCGATACCCTCTCGTTGCGTTCCCCGAAGGGTCTCAGTGGCTTGAGCGGCATTAACAATCAGATTGATCACCACTTGCTTGATTTCAGAGGGATAGCAGGAAACAGCAGGGAGGTCTGGATCGAGCCGTGTCTCCAGTTCCGACGCATACTTCCATTCGTTGCGCGAAAGGGCAATCGCACTCTCGATGACCTCGTTAATCTCCACGGAGGCCCTCTCGCTGTTTTCCTGTCCCTGGGCGAAGTCCCGCATCGCTTTCAAAATTTTGGCCACACGTTCGACGCCTTCCTGGCACTGCCTTGCCGCCTTTGCCGTTTCCTCACGCAGGAAGCCCAGCCGGGCTTCATCATCCGCCTTCTTCCGGTCGGTCTCCATCATCGCGAATGTTTCACGACATGCCTTGTCAAGAAATTGCACGTTGTTGCTGATGAACTGCAAAGGAGTGCTGATCTCGTGAGAGATCCCGGAAGCCAACGTACCGATCGCCTCCAGCTTCCGCGCCTGAAACAGTTCATCTTCGAGTCTTGTTTTCTGCACCTCCATGGTCTTGAGTTCCTTACGGAGCTGCGTGAGAACCAGGTTCAGGCAGTTCTCAATGGCCGAGATATCATCCTCTCCACGAATGAGATCAATCTTGTCGGGCAACTCGCCCTGCACCATTTGCTCCAGATACACGCGAAGCTTCATAATCGTCCTCGGGTAGCGGCTTTGCACCACATAGCCGATGATCACGGAAAGCCCGACCCCGAAGAACAGGATACACCACTCCCGGACCGTAAACCCGGCAAGCCCGGTATCGCTGACCCGAAGATAGATCAGAGACAGGAGAGGAATCAGCGAAATCAGCGCCATCCCCACCGCAAAATACACGCGCGCCCCGCAACGGGCCTGCGCTCCTGTCTTCATCTTATCCTTCACACGCTCTCCCTCTTTACCCATCAACACACACACTCACAGTCGTTGCCCTGTGTCATCACTTTGTCGACTGCCGCTAGAAGCTCATCCTGAGTAATCGGTTTTGCCAACAACTCGTCCACATCCTCGGGTCGCTCAGATTCGGCTTTCATCAGGTTGCCAAAGCCGGTCAACATGATCACCGTCGCGTCGGGTTGCAGACGCTTCACCTCCCGGGCCATCTCATCTCCTCCTATTCCCGGCATGGCTCTATCGGTGATCACCAGACCGAACCGCTCCGTCTCGAGTTTCCCGATCGCCTCCTCAGCACTGCATGCATGCGTGACACTGTGGCCCGCATCCGAGAGATACGTTTCAATCAGTATTCGCGACATCTTCTCGTCATCCACACAGAGTACATGCAACGGGTCGGCCCCGCGCGCCGACTTCGCCGGGCTGTCTACCGCCTGCTGGGTTTGAGCTGGTCTGCTCAGGGGAAGACGCACCGTCATAGTCGTCCCCTCTCCCTCCTCGCTCCGAACCTCCATCTCTCCCCCGTGGCGTTTGATTATTCCGTGACACAGCGATAGTCCCAATCCCGTGCCGTGCTCTTTCTTGGTCGTGAAGAACGGTTCCAGACAATGGATGAGCGTCTCGGGAGTCATGCCTGTTCCGCCATCGCCCACTTCAATCGTAGCCCATTCTGTGTCGGACCTGCCGCTGAACCGGAGAACACCCCCCTCCGGCATGGCATCCACGGCATTGATAACGAGATTCATGAAGACCTCGCACAGTTGCGACTCGTTGGCTTCAAGGATCGGAAACTCGGGAAGATCGCACTCTACATCTATCGGCCTGCCATGCGCTTGCGCCTGCGATCTCCATCGCGGTTCACTCAGTTCGAGTACATGCTTAATCAGTCTGTTCAGATTCACCACGGTCGTCTCCAGGTCGCTTGGCGGGGCATAGAACTCCCGTAGCCTTCTGACGATCTCCCTGGCATCCCGCGCGGCCGCATTGATCGTCTCGAGGTACTCAGGCAGGTCGGCGTTGTCGCCCAACATGTCGTGATGGGTCAGAAGAAAGTCGGAAAACCCCAGTATCGGCATGAGCACATTATTAAAATCATGACTGATCCCGCTTGCCATTTGCCCCAACGCGCTCAAACGCTCGTTCTGAACGACCTGCTGCTGAGTCTGCGTCAGCGTCTCGATAGACTCCTTCAATCGCCTATTGGTTTCGCTCAATTCCGCAGTCCGGTCCTCAACCAAACGCTCCAACTCCTTCTGATACTGACGGTTCTGCTCCTCCAGATCCTTGACACGTACCGCATGTCTTACGGATCTGAGAATCGCATTCTTGCTTACCGGTTTTGTAAGGTAGTCGGCCGCCCGGGCACGTACCGCCTCGGTCGACGTTTCTACAGTCGGCTCGCCGGTCATCATGATGACTTGCACATGCGGTGCCGCTTCCCGGATAAAGTGCAGAAGATCCACTCCTGAAATCCTCGGAAGCACGATGTCAGACACCACCACATCGAATACGCGCTCCTGCAAGAGCGTCTTTGCCGCTTCAGCATCCTTCGCGACCTCTACCTCGTATCCATCCCCGCGCAGGAACTCGCCAAGCGTAGCGCGAATGCTCTGTTCATCATCCACCAACAATACACTGGACATTACACACCTCCCTCAGACCGATCCACGGGAAGATCCAGATGGAAGCGTGTGCCATCGCCAGGTTCGCTTTCCACCCGCAGGCGTCCCTCGTGCTCCGTCACAATTCCGTGGCTGACCGAAAGGCCCAGCCCCGTTCCCTCATCCTTCGGCTTGGTCGTAAAGAAGGGATCGAACATTCGCTCCTTCACCTCCGGCTCAATACCGCATCCATGGTCCTCCACCGTCAGGCGCATCCATTCTCCCTCATCATCCCTGATCGGCCTGGCTGTCACATTGATAACCGCATCCGCACTGTAATTCGGATAGCGCACTTCCAGAGCATCGCAGGCATTCGTCACCAGGTTCATCAGCACCTGCCGGATCTGCTGCTTGCGGCAACGGATCAGAGGCAAGTCTTCAGATACATCGACATGGAGCGTAATCTGGTCACGACGAATGAGAGAGCGAGTCAGCGAAAGCGCCGATTCGACAATATCACACAGCCGCGCCAGACTGTACGCCTGCCCTTCCTCTCTGGAGAAGGAGAGCAGGTCATGCACAATCGCGACTACCCGTTCGCTTTCCTTAATAATTTCCCCGGCAAATTCCGACAGCGTAGCATTGCCCTCTCCAAACTTATCGATGATCAACTGCGCGTAATTCATGATCCCGTTGACCGGATTGTTGATCTCGTGGGCCACACCGCCGGCCAGCGTGCCCATGGATTCGAGCTTTTGGGACTGACGGAGTCTGATCTCCATCTTCTTGCTCTCCGTGATATCCGCAATCAACGCCTTCAGATACACATTCGTATCGCGCAATTGGTCCTCGGAGTGCTTGATTCGCAACATCACTCTAATCTTGGCCATCAGTTCGCTGTAGTCCATGGGCCTCGTGAGAAAATCGTCGGCACCGGCGTCGAGCCCTTCCGTCTTCAACTGTGCGGACGCCTCGTGTCCGGTAATAAGAATGACAGGAAGATGGGCGATCGATGGATCCGCCTTCATCCGTCGGCACATCTCAATACCGTCTACATCGGGCATCTGCACATCAAGAAGCACCCCGTCAATATCGCCCTTACGGAGCCGCTCCAATCCCTCTTGGGCGCTGCCCGCCGAGACCATACGGCAGTCCGGCAGATGAGCGGCTATCACTTGATCGATCACATGCACGTTGCGCGGTTTATCATCAACGACCAGAATCGTGGATATTTCCATCGTCATCCTCCCTGCCTGTCCTAGCCTTCTTCGCCCTTCCGCCTCACACCTCCCCATCTAACATCTTCCGCACCCTCATGCCCAACGCATCACGGGTGATCGGCTTCGACAAGAACTGCACCCCCTCGTCCAAGACACCGCAATCCGCGATGACATCGGCGCTGTAGCCAGACATGTAGAGCACCTTCAGTTTCGGGTGCTCGTCAATCAGTCTATCGGCCAATTCACGGCCACTCATGCCCGGCATGACCACATCGGTTATCAATAGATGAATCTCACCAACGCTCGCCTCGGCCTGCCGCAGTGCATCTGTCGGCGATTCGGCCGCCAGCACGGTGTATCCCAGAGCCTGAAGAAACATCCGGGACGTTACGCGGATGGACCGCTCGTCTTCGGCCAGCAGAATGGTCTCCGAGCCACCTACAACCGCGACAGGAACATCACGCGCTGACGGCTGCGAGGGCACGCCTTTGTACCGGGGCAGATAGACATGAAACGTCGTTCCATCGCCGATCTTACTGTCAACAGTGATGAACCCGTCGTTCTGCTTGATGATGCCGTACACCGTAGCCATTCCGAGACCGGTCCCTTTTCCCCTCTCTTTGGTGGTGAAGAAGGGATCGAAGATGTGCTCCAGCGTCTCTTGATCCATACCGCAGCCGTCATCGCTGATCGCGAGGAGAACGTAGTCGCCCGGATCGGCATAGGTGTGTAGCAGGCAGTATTCGGCATCGATGGCTGCGTTGTGTGTTTCGATTGCAAACTTTCCGGATCCGCCGATGGCGTCACGGGCATTGACACAGAGGTTGGCCAGAATCTGATCGAGCTGCGAGGGGTCCATTCTGACCGACCAGAGGTCGGGACCGGCCGTCCAGTCTATGTCAACATCCTCCCCGATCAAACGACGCAGCATCGTGAGCATTCCGGAGACACTGTCGTTGAGGTTCAGCGTCTCGGGCGCAACAGTCTGTTTGCGGGCAAAGCCGAGTAGTTGTCGGGCAAGGTTGGCTGAACGCTGCGTGTCGTGGGTAATCTCGTCCAGCCAGTTGCGGATGGGGTGGTCCTTATCGATCCCATCCCGACACAGATCCACGTAATTCATGATCCCCATGAGCAGGTTGTTGAAGTCATGGGCCACACCGCCGGCCAGCGTCCCGAGGGCTTCAAGCTTTTGCGCCTGACGGAGTTGGGCTTCGAGGCGGAGATTCTCCTTGAGCTTCTTCTCCAGCCGCTCTTCAGAGCGCAGCAGCGCCCGTTCCCGACGGGCTTTGGCGCACAGTTCGACAATATACTTGGGATTGCACGGTTTGAGCACGTAGGCGGCGGCGCCATCTTTCATCCAATCAAGCGCCAGATTCGGGTTTGTGTCCGCCGTCAACATGACCACCACGCAGTCAGGAAATCGGCAACGAAGCGTCCTGAGCAACTCATCACCATTCATGCCGGGCATGTGATAGTCGAGAACCGCAATATCGTAAGGCACGACACGTGAGGCGGATCTCTCGGCCTGATCACATTTCTTCAGCGCCTCGCGCCCGCTGAGGGCCATATCCACATGGTAGCCGTGCCTTTCAAATGTGCCCCGCAGCAACTCGGCCAATTGCAGTTCATCATCCACAACCAGAACCTGAGCTTTTCGGACCGCTGTTTCTTTGCGGAGCAATGCGTTGACCGTTTCGATAAGCTCTTGAGGTTCCACCGGCTGCGGGAGGAAGGCGTTGGCTCCCGCATCAGCCGTAATGCGATCCGGCTCCTCGCCCGAAAAGATGGTCGACA
>JAOZSS010000016.1:13986-23091 GCA_029939545.1 Kiritimatiellia bacterium
GGATCGCAGCAGACGACAGAACCGCCAGCCATCAAGGCCCGGCATGTAGAGGTCGGTGACAATCAAGTCGGATCTCAGCCCGGCGGCAAACGCATCAAGGGCTGATTCAGGGCCGTCAAAATCACAGACCTCCAGCCCCCCCTCAGTCAGCCGTTCAACCAAAAGGTTGCGCTGTGTCGCATCGTTGTTCACCACGACGACGCCCCGTTTTTGAACATGATCAGGCGGCATCTCACTCCCGCTTCCCCGTTCACACTTCACGTCTTTAAGCATCCAGCACCCCCTTGACCTTCACAATCCCCGCAGCCGTTCGTTCACTCACGCCTCATGTTCCACGTCTTCACGTTCCGCTATCGGCAGATCCACATGGAATCGCGTCCATTCCCCCACCTTGCTCTCCACGCTCAATTTCCCTCCGTGCTCCTTGATAATGGTGTGCGAAATAGAGAGGCCCAGTCCGGTCCCCTTGTCCGGGCGCTTGCTGGTGAAGAAGGGGTCAAATAGATGCTCGCGTGTATCTTCAGGAATACCGGGGCCGTGGTCCATAACCGTCAGCCGCAGGAAGCGGTTGTCCGAGGTCGGAGGTCGGAGGCCGGAGGTCGGAAGGGTCACGTCTTCTCTGCGCTCCGCATGCCCCCTACCACGTTCGAGAACTTCCGCATTCACAAAGATCTTCTTGTCATCGTTGTGGCCCGGATACTTCTCCTTCAGCGAGTCACACGCGTTGGCCAGCAGGCTCATGATCACCTGCTGGATCTGCTGACTGCGGCATCGTGCCTTGGGGATGTCTTCGGGAACAGTCACGTCCACGCTGATCTGGTCGCGTATCAACGCGCTCCGGAGCAGCGAGAGCGTGGCCTCCACGATGTCGGCTATGCGTGCGGGGCTGTACTGTTCTTTGGTCGGACGCGCGAAACTCAGCAGGTTCTTTACAATCAAGGCCACACGCCGGGTTTCATTGCCGATCTCAGTGGCAAACTCGGCGACGTCGCTATCCGGCCCGAGCCGATCCAGAATCAACTGCGCATAGTTCATGATTCCGTTGATCGGGTTGTTGATCTCATGCGCCACGCCGCCGGCCAGCGTACCGATGGACTTCAGTCTCTGCGCCTGACGCAACTGAGCCTCCAGTTGCACACACTCGGTGATGTCCTGAAATACACAGTATGTCTGCCGGAAGCTGCCATTGGGATGGTAGCCGATACACCCCTCGAGCGAGACATCAAGATAGTGTCCATCTTTGTGCCTCACCTTCAATTTTATATTATGTACAGAGCCTCGCTTCTTGAATTCCTGAAAGTTCTTCTCGAAACATGGTTTCCAGTCGGGATGGAGAAGATTCGAAAACCGCGTGCCGATAACCGCCTCACTGCTTTCGTAGCCCAACGTTCGCAGCCAGGTCGGATTCACGTCCAGAAAACAGCCGTTTTCATCCAGCGACTGGTAGGATAGCGGCGCGTTCTCGTATAGTGCCCTGTATTTCTCCTCACTCACCTGAAGTTCCCTTGTTCGCTCTTCCAGCAGATCCTCGACACGCAGAAGGGACTGCTCGCGACAAGCCATGGCGCAGAGTTCAACCAAGTACGCCGGATCGAAAGGTTTGATGAGATAGGCGGCGGCACCCGCTTTCATCCACTCCACCGCCAGTCTCTGATCGGTGTCTCCCGTCATCATGATGATCACGGAGTCGGGAGCCTGGCGCTTGAAATCGCGAAGCAGTCCATCTGAGTCCATATCGGGCAGATGATAATCGATGACGACAACCTGCCAGGCCGTTTTCAGGAATAGCCCCTTCGCCTGGCGACCGTTGACAGCGCTATGCACATCATAACCGTGTTTCTCGAACGTCATACTCAGCAATTCGGTCAGTTTCCGGTCGTCTTCGATGATCAGCACGCTGGGCTTGTGGATAGACGTTTCATTGTGAAGCAGCGCCTGTACGACATCGAGAAACTGGTGGGGCGCCACCGGCTGCGGGAGGAAGGCGTTAGCGCCCACGTCGGCGGTAATGCGGTTCGCATCCGCACCCGAAAAAGTCGCCGATACGACCAGGATCGGTGTGGCGTTAAACAGCTCATACTCCGGCGAGCGCAACAGGCGACAAAACCGCCAGCCGTCAATGCCTGGCATGTACAGGTCGGTCACAATAAGATCGGGTTGCAACCCGGTGGTCAGCGCCTCAACCGCCGCGTCGACACCCTCGAACTCCCGGACATCCACCTCCGCCTTTCCAAGTAACCCGGACAGTATTTTCCGTTGCGTTGCATCGTCATTGACGACAATGGCGGTGGGCTTTCTATCGTTACTGTGTGTCATGGTACTCTTTCAGTTATGGGTATGTAACGTCTTCACGTCCTCACATTCCACTCCGACAAACACAATTTCTACCACCGTCCTTGGCTTCATATAGCGCGGCGTCCACAGCGGCGAGCAGGTCGTCAACACCGTCCTTTCCGTCGCTCTCGGCCACGCCGATGCTGACGGTAACCGCTACGTCTGCACCACGCGTGCTGATCATGTTTCTCTCCACGGCTTCACGCAGGCGCTCGTACAAACTCGTCTCGGAGACTTTGGCACCGCCGGACGCCAACACCAGGAACTCCTCGCCTCCATAGCGACCCAGGAGATCGTACGTGCGCAGCGTGCTCTGAGCACGCTGAACAAAACCGCACAGCACGTCATCGCCAACCTGATGCCCATAGGTGTCGTTGACAGCCTTGAAATGATCGATATCGCAGAGCCCCACGCTCAGTGTCCGGTTTTCCCGCCGGGCCCGCGCCGATTCTCTGCGCAGACTTCTCAGGATGGCACGGCGATTGAGCGTCCCGGTCAGCGGATCATGCATCGCTTCGTGCGCCAGAGCGTCCTGCGCCTGGTTCCTTTCGGCTTGTAGTTCGATCATTCGCTGCCCAACACCGACCCGGGCTCGCAATTCCGCGTTGTTGTGCGGCTTGGAGACATAGTCGTCGGCACCCGCCTTAAGCCCCTGGACGACATCCTGGTGTTCGTCGAGACTGGTCAGCATAATGATGTAGGGTGGATTCTGAGTGTCGGCCGCACGGATCTTACGACACACTTCTATGCCGTCCATCCCGGGCATCATCCAGTCGAGGATCGCCAGACGGGGCGCGTCGGGCTGCCGGAACGCTTCCCATGCCCGGACCCCATCTGCGGTCGCCGTCACCTCATACCCCCATTTGCCGAGCACGGCGCTCAGCATGCGGCGCGAGGTGTCGTCATCTTCAGCTATCAGGATTTTCATGAGTCATCGCTTTCTTTACACGATCAAACTGTGCCTCCATCTCCGGAACCTTCGCTTTCACCGCTTCCAAATCACCGGCCTTTCCCGACCGCTCCATCCCGAAGGCCACCTCGCGTAGCGCATCTGCCGCCACATTGGCGGCCGCGCCCTTGATGCTGTGCGCCTGCCGATGGGCGGTCTCAACATCCCCGACCTCGATCGCGTCTTTCAGTGTCTCGATCTGGCAGGGAATGTCCTTCAAGAACGTATCCAACACCTCACAAACAAGCTCAGCATCATCCATCATCCGCTCCAGCAGGACCGCGCGGTCGAAAACGTCATGGGTCATCTCGTCGGACGCCTCCGACCTCCGGCCTCCGACCTCCGGCAGCCACCTCTCCAACGCCTCCCTCAGAACCTGTGGATCAACCGGTTTCGTGACATAGTCGTCCATACCCGCTTCGAGACATTTTTCACGGTCGCTCTTCATCGCATTGGCCGTCATGGCAATGATGGGAATTCTTCCTCCCCCTGACCCCTGACCCCTGACTCCTGACTCCTGACTTCTGATCCGACGCGAAGCCTCATACCCATCCATCTCCGGCATCTGACAATCCATCAGCACCAGGTCATAGGGAAGGGTCTCCAGCGCGGTCAGAGCCTCACGTCCGTTGGCCACCACATCGCTGCGGTATCCGAGCTTTTTAAGAATACCCAGAGCCACTTTTTGGTTGATGGGGTTATCCTCCGCAATCAGGATTCGCGCGTGGTGGTCAACGGACGAGGAAAGCGTATGCCGTGTCACCAGACGTCGCTTCTTGTCGGCTGGTGCCGGTCGGCTGGCGTCACACAGCACCGTGACCAGCGTGTTGTAGAGACTCGACTGTTTAATGGGTTTGGTCAGGTAGGCCGAAAACCCGATATCCTTCATACGTGCCGCATCGCCACGCAGACCCGCCGACGTTGCCATCACCAGCAACACCGTGTCGCGCAGGCCGGGATCCTCTTTGATCCAGCGTCCCAGCGTCTCACCATCGGTTCCCGGCATGAGCATATCGAGAATAGCAATGCCGAAGGGATCGTTCTCCTTCATGCCCTGCCTGAGCAGCCGCATCGCCTCATCGGCGTCTTCCGCCTCTGCGCTGCGACAATTCCACGATGCCAAAAGAGTCGAGAGCAGACGACGATTCGTTGCGTTGTCATCCACCACCAGAAAGCGCTGGTCGCGCACATCGGCCACCATGGACCCTATGGACTCGACAACCTGTTCATCCGATTTCTTGAGCACCACAGTAAAGTGGAAGGTCGCGCCGAGGCCTTCCGATTCCACCCCAATCGTCCCACCCATCATCTCAACCAGGCGCTTGACAATCGAGAGGCCCAGGCCGGTACCGCCGAATTTCCGTGTGGTTCCGCTGTCGGCCTGCTCGAACTCCGAGAAAATGGCGTCCAACCGATCCGGCGGGATCCCGGGTCCGGTGTCGGAGACGGAGAAGGCCAGCGTGACATCGCCTTCGCTTTCGCTTTCCTTATGCACGTCGATGGAGATTTCGCCCTCCGAGGTGAACTTGACGGCATTGCCAATCACATTGGTCAGCATCTGACGCAGACGCCCCGCATCCCCAACCATTCGCATAGGCACGCCCGGATCGATACAGCAGACGTATTCCACGCCCTTCTGCTGCGCTTTGAGTGCAAGCAGATCGTTCATGCTTTCCATCATCATGCGTAAATCAAAGTCTTCATCCTCAAGCGAGAGCTTGCCAGCCTCAATCTTCGAGAAATCCAGAATATCGTTGATGATGGTCAGCAGAGCGTCTCCGCTGTTGCGCACGGTTTCGGCGAATTCACGCTGTTCTGCCGTCAGCTCCGTATCCAGCAGCAGGCCGGTCATCCCGATCACCCCGTTCATGGGGGTACGAATCTCGTGGCTCATGTTGGCCAGAAACTCACCTTTAGCCCGACCGGCCTCCTCAGCCTGCCGACGCAAGGCATCGGCGTCTTCCATCATGCTCAACAACGACTGCTGTTTCTCTTTGAGCTCGGTCGACTGCTTTTCCAGAAGATCGCTCTTTGACTGCAGTTCCTGCTGGGCTTGCTTCCTGCGCGCGATTTCACTGCGCTGCCCCTCAGATGTCTCGCGCAGCCGCCGCTCGATGCGGCCGACGAATATGACGAAGAACAGGAATAGTGCCCCTCCCACGCCAAGAGAGATCGAGGCCGCCACAAGACCCATTTTTCGCAAATATCCGAGCTGATCGGTCACATTACGCAGGATGATAATGTCGCCGACATCCGTGTTGGCGGCATCGAACAGAGGTGTATGTGCACAGTAGTAGCGGCGGTCATCAGCGCTCTTCGTGGCCACGACACGTTGGCACTTGGTGCCAACAGAGGCGTGGACATCGTTCATCTGCCTGAGGAGCGAGGGGGGCAAGGCTTCAATCGTACTGTCGATCACCGCCACATGCTGGAATTCATGCCAGTCGCCCTCTCGTCCCAGCATGGCCAGCCCTTCCTCCCACTTCGTGCGATCGAGATACTGCTTATCGATCGTCATGGCGAGATCGAGATCCATGTAGGTCGCGATCTCGCGTGTGATATGTTCAATCTCTTCACCGAGTTCCATGTACCCGACGAGCTGACCGTCAATCCGCCAGGGATGGACGACACGGAGCGCAAAGGTTCCGTAATGGCCCAGTTCAATCCCATGCGCGGGCTTCCCCGTTCGAGCGGCCTCGGCCATCGTGAAGCGTCCGATGGTATCGCCATGACGCGCCGGATGATGCACGCGCAGAAAGCAGGTCTTATCGGGCTCAATAAAGTAAAAATGGGTCACGCGATACTTTGAACGCAACGCTTCGAAAATCGGCAACGCGTGGGTCAGGATGGCTTTGCGATCGCGGGCCAGCCATGCCTTACGAAGATCGGTGTTCTGCTTCAGGAACCCAAGTGTAACGTTCAAGAGATCCGCGTCTTCATTCAGTTCTTGGCGAAAAACCTCCGTCACGCTACCGAGTCGGGATTCAACGTCCCGAATGATGTTCTCCCGCTGAAGGAGGTGTGTGTAGATAAGATACACAACCATCATCACAAGAAGCGCCAGAGCCAAAGGTACCAGGACCATCCACTTGAATCTTCCCTCTCTCAGCCTAGACATGACTTATTATCCCTCATTCAACGCCTTCTGGAACCACTGACTCATAGCGAACCGGTTGCCCGGCTTCGGTCAACAACGCGTTGACCTCCCGCTTCACCTCAACAACGCGTTTCTCACGGCCCATGGTCAGCCGATTGAGGCGCTCAGCCTCATCGAGAGCTGCCCGCAAAGCTTCCTCCGCCTCCTTCCGCTGAGAGATATCCCGCACCGTGGCCTGGAGCACGGGCTCGCCGTCCTGTTCCATGCGCGTCAGGAGCACCGTGGCGGGAAATGTCTCACCTGTCAGCTTCTGGTGAGTCCATTCAAAGAAGCTGGTGCCGGTCTCCATGGCTTGCATTATCATGCGCTTGACCTTCTCGGTGGTCGCCTGCCCATCCGCCTGGAATTCAGGCGAAACATCCCCCGGCCCCTTTGAGGTGAATTCAGCCTCGTCTTTGGCACCGAACAGTTCGATGGCGGCGGCATTGCCGGAGCTGAAATCCCAGGTCGGCGGCGCCAAGGTCATGATCGCGTCCTGTGAGCTTTCATACAGCGTTCTGTACCGCGCTCCCATGCGTTGAGTCATATGGCATTGGCGCTCCAGCTCCACCAACAGGGCGTCGAGTGACTTTTCGAGGTCGGCCAGCTCGTCGTCGTATTCCGTGTCGATCCGAGCGTCCAGCTTCAAGGCTGCCGCCGAGGACAGTACGCCTTTAAACCGATCAATGCGTTTTGCCTGGTCCTTAATGTTTGTACTCATGTTTCTCCCTCTTGCTTCTCAGCCCTTGCGTATGGAAATCAATCTGGTGCGCCAGCTCCTCTCGATCAAACGGCTTTATCAGATAGCCGCAGATCCCAAGCCGGAACATCTCGTTGATCATCCTCCTGTCCGTATATGCCGTCATGAGCAGGCGCTTGGCCTCTAGCGGTGCGCTCAGGTGTTTCATGAACCAGATGCCTGTTTTGTCCGGCATAAGATAATCGACAAGAAAAATGTCGTAGTGTTTTCCCTCCGCCATCGCGATGCCTCGCTCTGCGTTCTCAGCGCAGTCAGCTTCATGCCCCAACGATTCAACAAGCATACTCAACGAGTTAAGAAGACTGGCATCATCATCAATCAGCAGTACCCTCAATGCGGATTCTTTCTCGCTGTCTTTCCCCGTGCTGTCATCCATTTGAACCTCCTCTGTTCCATCTGTTACCACTATGACCCCGACGCCCATCCCTCCTTCTTGTCCCTGCGCTTCCGCTCATCTCACCCTGACACGACAAACAGAGGACAGTTGAGGATAGTTGCGTTAAGTTGAGATTAGGCTGCCGCTGGTCCGTCACGATGTCAAGCCTCTTTCTGAAAAAAATGTTTTGCTATTCTTCCGCTCTGCATCTCATATACGCAGTGATTAGTATGTGTTAGTTGAGATTAGTTGCAGATAAAGAAAAAACCCGTCGAGAGTGAATTAATGTGACGCATGTGCTTTACAGCCAAGCCCACGCAACATGGAAGCCCACACTCATTGAACACCTTTCAAAATGCGCGCAACCGTCTTGAGCAACGTCTCCTTTTTCAAAGGCTTGGGCAGCAGCATCACTGGCGGAAACCGTAACGCCCGGGCCATGAGGTCACTATCCGGATAGGCCGTGATTACAACGACGGCAAGGTCCGGATTCTTCTTGTGCAGCGCCTCCAGCACTTCGACGCCACCGATGCCGGGCATCACGAGATCCAGAAGCACCAAGTCTGGCATCTCATGACGCACCTGTTCCAACGCCTCCTCTCCGCTCGCGGCCGTTTTCACCAGATAGTTCGCGCCTTCCAGGAACATCTGCGTGGTCTCCCTGATACTCTTCTCATCATCCACCACGAGCACCAGCGGAACGCGTTCCCGAAGATGGTGGGCTTCAACCCACTTTTGTAGCGCACTCTTATTGAAGCGCCAGTCTTTCCCCATCTTGTAAGCGGGCAAACCCCCCTTGCGGGCCAAGCGCCGCACGGTCTCAACATGTGCACCGAGAAACCATGCCGCAGCCTGTGCATCAAGCACATCGTCACTGGTCTGCTTTCTCCTTCTGTGCTGCGATTCATCCATCATAACATCACCCTCTTTCTGGGTTCTAGAAACTGTGACCAGTTGCGCTAGATTGAGGTCAGTTGAGGTTAGTATTAATACTGTAGCTCAGGCTGTCAACGTTTTTTTCGAGATTCTTTGAGGCCGAACTCACTGGGATTCTCGGCACCGCAGCTGGACAGTGCAGGAGCATCGCGCCTATTTGAAGCAGAAACGAAGGGGCCGAACTATGAACGACAGAGCCAAAGTCTCCATTCTCACTGTCGATGATAAGCCTGTCCAGCGCGAGACGGTCCGGATGCTGCTCAGCGACACCACCTACACCATCAGGGAAGCCAGCAGCGGCACCGCAGAACGAGAGGACGTCGGGAAAGAGCTCGGGTTCATACCACAGCACCGACTCCCAGCACTTCGTCGGTTGCCAACTCTATGACCTTCAGCGTCGGGCGCTCGTAGGGGCGTCTGCCGCCTGCGCAGGCCTCTTTTTGTTTGCTACTGTCCATCATGTTCTCCGCATTGCTCCAGCCGCTCCCGGCGATACCGTCCCCGTTCGCACAGGTACACCGGTTTACTATCCGCCCGGCCATTCTCCATCAGCGCATAGCTAGCGTGAGTTTATTTTGCGAAAGGAGCCGGACTAGTCTAAATGCTTACAACAG
>JAOZSS010000132.1:0-4390 GCA_029939545.1 Kiritimatiellia bacterium
AACACAGTAGAAGCACAACGTGGGGCCGCACAGTCTTGGTCGCCATTGCGGCAGCCATCGTGGGCTGGTCATGCTTGGGGTGCTCAGACGCGTGTTTCCCTCGCTCCATAACAGCAAACACCTTGGCTGGATCGCGGGAATGATCGTTGGACCGCTTGTCGTAGGAGGGCTGTCGCTTGCCAGGTCACGAAACAAAGAAGACAAGGGTCACAGAACATCAACCACCGTATTTCAAGTCCATGGCGGAGGACTCCGGGATTTCCTATCAGAATCTCATAAATCTCTATCTGAGAGATTGCGTGGAGAACAGCCGCAAACTCGGTCTCAAGTGGGCATCATAGCATGAGGCGCTAACTTAACCGGCATGAACAGCCCGCCCGGTTACGTGATCCGTATGTACGATGGTCAGGGAGAGCCGAATCAGGCTTGAGTCGGACGCGACCCGTCGCTAATCTCTTACACATGAAATCGCCCAATGGTCAGCGGGAAAACTGGAGCAGCAATCTCGGGTTCATTCTTGCCGCGGCGGGCTCTGCCGTGGGATTGGGAAACATCTGGAAGTTTCCCTATATCGCGGGCGAGAACGGCGGCGGGGCCTTCGTGCTTGTCTACCTCGTTTGTATCGCCATCATCGGCCTGCCGGTTATGCTCTGCGAGATCACGCTTGGGCGCAAGACACAACGCAACCCGGTCGGAGCTCTGCGTACCCTCGCACCACGCTCGTCGAGCGTGGCACACCTGCTGGGTGTGGCCATAGTCCTCGGTGCCATCTGCCTCATAGCCTTCCATCGCTATGGGTGGGGCGCCCTCTCCCTCGGGCTGGGACTCGCCGTGTTCCGTCATGGATGGACCGTCGTTGGTGCCATGGGGGTTATTGCCGGCTTCGTCATTCTGTCCTTCTATAGCGTCGTCGCGGGGTGGACCCTCGGCTATGTCATCAAGTCGGCCTTCGGTCTGATCGATGCCTCCAGCGTGGAGTCGGCCACGAACCACTTTGTCGCCTTTGCCGGAAACCCGGGCTGGTCGATCTCCTGTCATTTTGTCTTCATGGTGATGTGCGTCGCCATCGTCATCAAGGGCGTCAAGGTCGGCATCGAGCGCTGGTCACGTATCCTCATGCCCATGCTTCTGCTACTATTGGTCGTCTTGATCATCCGCGGCATCACGCTGGAGAACGGAAGCGCCGGGGTGCGCTTCCTGCTCAGCCCCGACTTCAGCAAGCTCACTACCAAGTCCGTCCTGATTGCACTGGGGCACGCTTTCTTCACGCTCAGCCTTGGCATGGGTGCGATGATCACCTACGGCAGCTATATGCGGAAAGATCAGAACATATTCACCTCTTCACTGGCTATCACCTTCCTCGACACGCTGATCGCCATTATGGCCGGCCTGGCAATTTTCCCGGCGGTTTTCGCCGAGGGATTCGAGCCCGCCAAGGGCGCGGGGCTCGTCTTTCTTGTCCTGCCTGCCGTGTTCTCCAAGATGCCGTTCGGCACACTCTGGGCCACGCTTTTCTTCCTTCTCCTGATGGTGGCGGCGCTCACGTCGGGCATCAGTCTCCTTGAGGTCGTGACGGCCTACTTTGTGGACGAACGCAAGTGGTCACGCAAGCGCGCCACCCTCATCTTCGGCGGCGTGATATTCCTGCTGGGAATTCCGTGTGCGCTCAGCCCCGACAAGGACATTGTTGGATGGACCCGCATGCCATGGCTGCAGAACATTCTCGTCAAGGCTTTCGACATTAAGCTGGGGTGTTTTCTTGATGTCATGGACACCGCCGCCTCCAACTGGCTGCTTCCGTTGGGCGGACTGTTCATTTCCATCTTCGTGGGGTGGATCTGGGGGACGCGGAAGGCCATTGAGGAAATTCGTGAAGGATCGCACAACTTTGCCGACGTGCACCTGTGGAGCCTGCTGGCCGGACTGCGCGATGACCCGTCACACAATTCCGACGTGCATGTCATTACCTTGGCATCGGTTTGGGGTATCTTTATCAGGTTCGTCAGCCCGGTAGCGGTTATGATCGCGTTCCTGCATACAATCGGGTGGCTTGATTTCGCAAACAAAGGGCATGCACCCCCACCCCAGCCCCCGCCAGCCGTTGAGCAGGTGGATGGTGCGGTCGCCACACAGGAGTAGCACGCTATGCGTAGATTCAATGGTTTTCTCGGACTGTTCCTACTGACGTGTACGAATGGTCTCGCCGCACCGAAGATCAGTTGCGAGGCACCCGACTTCAACTTCGGAGTGCGTCGCGATAACGAAACAGTGGTACACCAGTTCGTCATAAAGAATGATGGGGATGCGCCCCTCACCATCACGCGCGTCAAGGCGTCGTGCGGCTGTACGGCGGTCACGTCGAGCGCCAGCAGTATTCCGTCCGGGGAGACGGCTACGGTTGACGCCCGTTTCACGCTGAGGGGGCGTCGCGGCAAGCAGCAAAAGAGCATCATGGTGGAGTGCAACGATCCGGACATGCCTCGCCTGAGACTCTGGCTGAAGGGCGAGATCGTCGTTGAAGTGGCACTCGAACCGCGCTATGTCAACTTCCGCCAGATGCACAAGGACAGCGTGGCCACACAAAGGGTCGAGCTCGTGAGCCTGCGCCCCAACATCCGCATCACCCACGTAAAGGCTGACAGCCCCGCCTATGAAGCCACCATCGACCCTGACGGACGAGGCCTGACCGTTCGCACCGTACCGCCCCTGACCGAAGGGCTTGTCCGTGGTCGTATGGTGGTGACCACCGATCACCCGATGGGATTGACTACCGACCTGGCTATCGCCGGCGTTGCTGTTGGCGACCTCACCCTGATGCCGCGGGAGCTGGTCCTGAGATCATCATGGCCGGATACCCGACGCCTTACGCTCATTGTGCGGCCCTTCAACAAGTTGGCCTTTGAGATAACCAAGGTCGAGGTGCCGCTCCCGTCGATCAAGGCAACAGTTGGGAAGCAGCCCGACGGGACCGCCCGGGTCGAACTGGAGGGTATTCACCCCGATCAGGCTCTGCATGGCAAGGCGATCCTTATCTATACCAACCTGAAGTCAACACCCGTACTGCGTGTACCGATCCGTATTCTCCCATGAACACGCGCGGGATCATGGCCTCGCTCGGCATGGTGATGCTGACGCTCTCCTGCACGCTGGGTGCTCCCCCGGACGACCGCACTCCCCTGCCCCATGTTGAGTTCTTCTATACGGAGGGATGCGAAACCTGCTATCGCGTGGACCACGAAATTCTCCCACTGCTGGAAGCGCACTACCCGGGAAGCTACGAACTCTCGCGTCTCGATATCGACATCGAGAGGAACTACCTCCGGCTCGCGGCCTATCAGGAGCGCTTGGATATCGATGAGCATGCCACGTCGATCCTGGTTGTAAACGGTCACCGTGTATTTGACAGCTGGGCGTCCATCGATGGCGAATTCATGGACACCATTGGTCAGATTGTATCCGGCACCATCGAAGAGCCTGGAGTACCGCCAGATCCTGCGGAAGCGCTCTCCGTGAAGCGGTTGGCGCGGCGTGTACGGAACTTTACGTTGGCGGGCGTGGCGCTGGCGGGACTGATCGACGGCATTAACCCGTGCGCCATCTCGACGCTTGTTTTCTTTATCAGCATGCTGAGCGTCATGAAGATCCAGGGGCATCGCCTCGTCTGGGCAGGCATCGCTTTCTGCGTTACCAGCTTCCTCACCTACATGGCCATCGGCTTTGGACTTTTCCGCCTGCTCTATCTGTTTGTGGGGTTCCCCCTCATGCGGCGTGGCTTGGAGTGGACCATGATCGTGGCCCTCCTCGTGTTGGCCCTGCTCTCGCTGCGCGACGCGCGACGCTACCACGCGGGCGGACGGGCAGAAGCTATCACATTGAAGCTCCCCCGGCGCGTGACTGAAGCGATCCACACTGTGACACGAAACGGCCTCTCTACGCATCGCATTCTGTGGGGCAGCGTGCTCACATCTTTCATGGTGACCATTCTCGAAAGCGTCTGCACCGGCCAAGTCTATGTGCCGACACTGGTGCTGGTGCTGCGCAGCGGGAAATCAGTGCCCCTTGTGCTCGGGTACCTCCTCCTATATAACACCTTGTTCATTCTGCCGTTGGTCCTCGCGCTCATCCTGGCCTATCACGGTACCCGCACCGAACGGTTTGTCCGCTGGAGCCGCGAAAACGTCGTGCCCAGTAAGCTGGCCCTGGCGGCTTTATTCATTGCGTTGGCGGCCCTTATTGCTATGCTATAGTTCTTAGAACAATAGCTGAGGTGAGCAATGATTACTCTATGGATCAGTGAAGCGGAACAGGTGATGCGCGAGGTAATTGGCACCGTGGGCTCCAGCACCGAATACAACGTTCTCCTCGGCCTGGCGATCGTGGGCTTCCTCTT
>JAOZSS010000132.1:4400-6869 GCA_029939545.1 Kiritimatiellia bacterium
CATGGGGTCCACGATGTCAACCCCTTTGCGCGTCTTGGGCGTGGGCGTGATCGGAGGCTGCCTGGTGATGAGTGCCGTCGTGGCCACACGCCTCTACCTGGTGCCCTCTCTCCACAGCTCGCCCATGTTGCCGTGGCTGCCGCTGATCGTGGCGGGACTGGTCACGCTTCTGCTTGTGGCACCACTGGCCAAATGGATTCTATCTTCCGGAGTATTTGATGCGGTTTTTGCGTTGGTACTCAGCGTGGCGGCCGCCGCTCTGATTGTCGTTATGACCCATGCGGGTTTCAACGCTTTCCGGCAAGGGGACAAAGGATTCGACAAAACGCATCGGCGCCGCGACGACATCAACAAAGTCATTGATGGGAACTACTGAGGGCTGGCTGTGCCGGGGTCATGCAGGAGGATGTAGTATGAAAAAGTCACTACTTTGGGCGCTGGCGCTCATTGCAGTTTGTGTTCTCTTTTTCGTTTCAAGCGACGGAGAGACGGCGATCGAGCTCTTTAAATGGAAACAGAAGATGCCCACTGGGCTCGCCCTCATGCTGTTTTCGGGCGTGGGCATTGTGATTGGCGTGCTCTTGAAGTAGGCCTACGTGAGCAGGCGCCGGACGACCCACACCAATACGGCGATCACAACCACCGCCAGCAGCACCGCCTTGTTGCGCTGAACGCGTCGTTCGTATCGGAGCCCACCTCCCGCTGCAAAACTCGACGCCAGGTAATCGGAGAAGCGGTCATCCCGCACCTTTTGGGCTCGTTCCTTGATCACTCGGTCCTCCTGGGCAAGCCGCCCTTCATCCAACGGCTGACGCGGAAGCCGCTTCTCGGCCTCCAGCAACGTCTCGACGTTATCCTCGGACTCATCATTCTGTAGCCCGATGCCTGGCACCGGGTACTCCACGGGTGACGCAGGCGCCAGACGGCTGCGCTGCGACGGAGCGGGACGAGATGCAACCGGTTTTCCCTTTTCGAGGGCGCGGATATCGTTGCGCACAGCCGACAATTCGCGCTGAACGTCCTTCATCCGCCGCCGCAGTGCACGTTTACCTGTGAGTACTCGTGTCATGGCTTACCCGAAAGAATAGCGGCTCGCTCGGAGAGCTCGCCCTACCTGATCAATACCATCCCTTCAAACGAAGAACCACCGCTGTGCCAAACACCAGCAAGGCAATCACGATCATCGGGATGCTGAAAGCCAGCCCCGCCCTGAACCAGAATCCGAAGCGCCGAGGAAGTCCGCCATGCCCCTCGCTACGCGCCAGAACCGCCGGCTGTGCGGTGCCTTCCTGCACTTGGTGCCAGTTCTCGGCGTCGACCTTGGCGATCCCCCTGCGATAAATCGATCGAGCCTCTTCCACCAGGACCACCGCCTTGTTCAGCTCGGTCTGGAAGGCATCTTTCGACCACCCCGCCTCGTTTATGCCCCGCAACTCTTCAAGTGTGTCCTTGAATCGGTCGCGCATCACCGACATCAGCTCCGCGTAGCGGTTGGCCTGCAGCTCATCCCGTTCGAGATGCAGAAGGCTCCGACCAAGCTGCTCCATGATCTCGCCCTTGGCCTCTTCATAGGTGTCTTGGCGACGCGCAAGATCCTGGAGATCATTGCGCTCCTTCTCGAGCTGCTCCTGGCGCATACGCATTTCCTCAATCTCCTTCACCGCGTCCGCCACCTGTGTCGTCAGCTCCTCCTTCTGGCGATGCATGCGCATCTGTCCAGCACCACTGAGCGGCACCGCGGCAGGGGCACCCGAAGGAGCCGCGTCCTGCTGCTCGACAGCGGACTCTGCTTTCACGAGGTCTTCATCAAAAAAGTCATTGGCCATGTTTTTACTCCTCCTTGGCAATCTTCAGTCGCTGGCCAACCCTCACAAGGTCGCTGTTGCCCAACACTGAGCGGTTTTCCTTCACAATGTCCCGCCACCGGGCGGCATCTCCATACATAGACACGGCAATGCTCGACAGTGTATCCCCGGGTTTCACAACGTATTCCATCATGCCCGGTCCTGCCGTCTGCACTATAACCGCCGCACCTGTTCCGGTTGGGACCGCTTCCTCCGTGGGTGCCGGAGCACGCTGAGCCAGCTGCCTGTTCAGTGCCTTGTTCTCTGCCTTCAGTTCCCCCACCCGCTTACGGAGCGTGCTGACCTCCTGTTCCAAGCGCTTGATTGTCCGCCCGACCTCGCGATCCTCCGGCAGCACACGCGCGGCAAACGCCTGCTGTGCCAGGCGAATCCTGTTGGCGATCATATCAGACTTCGGCCGCAGACGCACGTAGCCGCGATAATGGTAGATCGCCCCCACGTAGTCCTTCATCGTATCATGCAGTAGAAAGGCAAGGTCCAGGTGTGCACGCGCCGCCTCCGGGTTGTACACCAAGGCTTCACGGTACAGGTCCGCCGCGCCATCAAAGTCGCCTGTTGCTGCCGCCGCACCCGCACGCTGCATCAACGGCAGGCTCCGGTCACG
>JAOZSS010000133.1 GCA_029939545.1 Kiritimatiellia bacterium
AGTCTCACACGTCGTCCCTTGCACTTTGTCGAGTACCCCTAGTCCAACTGCCTGGGTGTAACTTTTTGGAGATCAAGAACTAAGCAGTTCGATTAAGTGTATCTGACTAAGGGGCGCGACTAAGAAAGCGACTAAGTGTTCCAAGACTCCACCATTCAACTGCTGATTCAGAAACACTGCCCTACCACATGTAGATACCGGTTGAGTCAATCAGCCACCCTGTTTTCTATGTTTTTCCTCTCTCAGGCAGGAGCGGAAGACCGGTTACACCCGAACTACAAAAGGTGCAAAGACAAGGGATAGCGCCCGGATAGAGCGAAAAGAGCGCTTCGCCCAAGACTCGCTCCACGTCGGGCGCCCCAGATGTTCTTGTTTTTTCTGCACGTCGTTTACAATCACGCGCTCCCCCGGGGCGAGCCCGGTGGTGGCGTGTCCCGAAATCGGAGTTGATGAATAGATCAGGTTGCCGCGAAAGAACGCAAAGAACGCAAAGAAAGAGAACCGCTCCATATGGGTACCTCATCCTTTGTATTGATCTGCCGTGAGTTTTAAGAACACCTCTTCCAGGTTTTGGCCACCAGCTTGGGCGGTCAGTTGCTCGAGGGATCCGAGGGCGACCACTTTGCCTTGCATGATGATGGCGATGCGGTCGGCCACGTCTTCGGCGAGTGCGAGGATGTGCGTGGTGAGAAAGATGGTCATTCCGTTGCGGGTGCGCTCGATCAGGAGATCCTTGATTAGGCGGATGGTGTAGGGGTCGAGCCCGACGAGTGGCTCGTCGATGAACAGCACCTCGGGGTCGTGCAAAAAGGTGGCTGCATAGACCAGGCGCTGGCGCAGGCCGTGCGAGAGGTCCTTAACGAGCACGTTGCGGTACTCATCCAGTGAAAAGGTGCCGAACTGTTCGTCGAGCTGGGCGTCCACATGATCGCGCGCGAGGTCGTAGATTTCACCCGTGAACCGGAAGAATTCGGTCGTGGTGAGTCGATCGTAGAGATAGGGCATGTCTGGGATATAGCCCATCTTCAGCTTGGCGCTGACGGGGTCCTCGGCAATGTCTATGCCGCAGATCTTGATGGTTCCCGTGCGAGGACGCAGGAGCCCGGTCATCAGCTTGATGGATGTAGTCTTGCCCGCGCCGTTGGGTCCCAGGAAACAGAACAGCTCGCCCTTGGGGACCTCCAGCGTGAGATCATCAACGGCAACCAGTGAGCCGAAGTGCTTGGAAAGATTCTTAACTGAGATCATGAAAAAAGGATCCTTTGTTGGGGGAGAGTAACCACGAAGAACGAAGAGCACGAAGGTGGAGGGGAGAGGAGAGGGGCGAAACCACGGAGGTACGGAAACACGGAGGAGAGGCGAGTGAGAAGATGTTGCGGAAATCGCCCAGCTCGGAATACCGAGCAAAACGATTTCCACAACGTTGCTCCAAGGGAGAAAGAGGAGTACACAGAGAACCAGTTGCTCCGAGGACTCCTCCCCCTCCCCTGATGACAACGTCGCGAGAATCGAGGTGCGGGGTATTCCCCGCGCCCGATTCTCGCGACATTCTCCCTTTCTCCCTTTCCCCTTTTCTCCTCCGTGCCTCCGTGGTTGTCTTCTTCTTCGTGTCCTTCGTGGTTTCCTCTTCTTCGAACATCTGGTCGGGGCGGCATTTCTCGAGGGTCCAGCCGATGGGGGTTTTCTGGCGCAGGAGCTGACCTTGCTGGTCAACCCAGGCGTGGGAGCGGCTGCCTGCATACTCGATTTCGAGCTTGGTTGCCTCCACGGGGCCATCGTCCAGTTCGATGGTTTCGCGGAGCAAGGCGCGGACGGTGGCGGTCTCCTGGCCGAGTGTGACGGGGTTGAGGGTCTTTACTTTGACGTATTCCCCTACGTCCAGGTCGCGCACGGCGAGGGCGGTCATGGGGGAGTGGATCACGATATCGTCGGGAATGTCGAGCCGCATGCGGCGGGTCTGGCCGCCGGTGTTGATGACAAGGTCAAACGGGCCTTCCTCGCTGCGCTTTCCTGTGACGTCCACGTCGATGACACCCGTGTGCATGCTGAACTCGAACTCCTGCATACGGTAGCTCATGTCGAGGTAGGCCGATGCGACGGTCCGGATGAGTTGGGAGCGGCCCATCATCTCCATGCGTACATGGGTGCGGTTTTCAAAGACGATGTGGCGGAGCAACTCGTTGTCGTTGACGTCGACGGATGTGCGGGAGTAGCCGATCGGTTTGCCGTTGTCGAGGACCCTCATCCATGTGTCGGATACAAGGATATCCCGTCCAATGAGTCCGTCATACCCGTCCAGCGAATGCGTGAACCACTCCGGATGGGCTTCGCAGCGTATGAGCCAGAACATCGTGCCCACCCACGCGAGGACAATTCCGGCTCGGATAAGGTGCTTCCGTTTCACGAATCGAAGTAGGGCGCTAGTTGTTGTGCCGCCTTGTCCACGCGGTGCTGTAGGACGGTCACTTCGGGGTCGCCATCGATCGAGTTGGGGTGGGCAGCTTTCCATGTTTCGTACTCACGCTTCGAGGTTTCGTAAGCGTCGCGCAGGGCGGGGGCCTTGTTCTTCATGGCCTGTAGTTGGTCAGCGTAACGCGTGCGCTCATCACCTTCCGCCTTGTCGCGTGCGGCGGTGAGGCGCTTGACGTCGGCGACGAACGCTCTGTAGGAGGTCATCGTTTCCTGGTAGTCCGCCGCATGGGGATTGCGCTCGGCGGCCTGTTTGCGCTTCTGGCGGAGCAGGGCCGATGCGCGACCGTGTTCGGCAAGCAGGGAACGCACATTCGGTGGTAGTTGTGCGACGTCGCCTTGCCGGATCACCAAGTCCCTCGCCCGCACCAGGAGCGGCTGGTCAGCGGCACCCGCGCCTTCACGCAGACAGACGGCGATCGCGCCGCCATTGCTGTTACGAGTCTCGGTCACGGTGACCAGTGAGCCGGCGACCAGGTCGCCGCAGTGCTTGCCTTCAGCGTCGTAGCATCGAGTCGACGCGCCGACTGCCACCGCAAAGCGGCCTGCCCCAAAATCGGGCGCTCTCAGCGTGTTTGCGACATCCACACTGGCGGGGCTGGACGTCCCGTCGAGCCCCGCATCGCCAAAGAGCATCGCGATCCGATCGTTGAGGCGTGTCAGGCGCTGCTCATCCCCGATCGCTTCCACGGCATGCAACATCGTCCGGTAGCCGACATTCGGATCCGGGTCACGTCCCCCCATCTTCTTGAGCCAGATGGGGTCGAGCTGTTCCGACACGACCTGGTAGAGCGACTGCCACACGTTGGACGGACGCGCGGGCGTGTGGTTGCGCGCGAGCTCACAGTCGGCCAGCACGATGGCGGCCTCGTCATCGCCGGCCCCGACATGGCCGATGATGGCCGCGCAGCGTACCTGCGAGATGAAGGCCGGGTGCTGACTCGCCCAGTGGTCGATCCGCGCGAGTTGGGCAAAGCCCTTGCTGTTCTCATGTGCATGGAACTGTTCCATGGCGCGTAAGATGGCGCGCCGCACGGCGACAACACGCACCCCGTAGGCCCCAACGGCCACGGCGGCTGACAGGACGATAAGGATGACGATGAAGACGGGAACAAAGAGGGTATGTTGTCTCATAGCTGGTCAGTCTCTGATGATTGTGGAGGATTCCGGAGTGAGGGAATGCGGTACAGTCTGGAAATGCGCTCATTGGCCTCGGGTAGCGCGGCCGTATCGAGGGCGAGATCAATCCCTACGCCCTGCAAGCCGACCCGTTCAACATGACCATCCGGGCCGATCACGCGGTAGATGTCGCGCATGTTGCGTATCGGTTTGCCGTTGACTGAGGCGACGATCTCCTGACGGAACATGCCATAGTCCTGATTGATCCGGTCGGGCAATACGCCGGCAAGAATCACCACTCGATCGCCCGGTTGCTCCGGCGAGGTGCCGCGCATGAGGTAGATGTGCGCGAGGCGTGGATCGATGCTACGGGTCCACTCACTCCCGCGTGCGCGCAGAAAGTGCCCGTTCAGTTCGAGCAGGACGAGTCCCCCTTCGATCAGGTAGGGCGCCTGTTCGCGCAGCGTGTTTTCGGGGACGAGGGCATCGCTGTTGCGATGACGGGCCAGGAGGAGATCGAGTTCCAGCTCTTTCCCGTCGCGCATGACGCGCAGTGGCACGCGCTCCCCGGGCGCACGCCGGAACTTAATCAGGTGCGGCATGCTGATGCGGCCGAGATCGGGGTCCTCGTAGTACCCGAGGTTGTCGATGCGATGGTTGTCCCACTCCAGCAAAATATCGTTGGGCTCGAGAATCTCGGCGGCACCGGTGCCGGGCAGGCATGCAAGGATAAGGACTCCGTCGGTTGTGTCGGCTGCACCGAGGTAGGCACGCCTGGTCGGGTCCACGAGCGGGCGCCATTGAAAGCCCGCGATGGCGAAGCCGACATAGGGCGGCTCTCCTGCGTCGGCAAGGAACCGAGCGATCACGGAGCCGGGCAGCACTTGCGCGGTGCGTCGGTTGCCGCTGTATTGCAGGACAATGCCGGCGAGACGGTCGCAGGACATGACGATGGCGGATTGGTTGTTAACGGCAATGTCGGTAAGCAGTGTGTAGAGCAATGCCGGGAAGGGGGCGGCAGGAAGCTTGCTCATTTCAACAGAGAGCACCTGCGCGCCGCCGGTCTGCAGCGCGAGCGTGTTGTCCAGTTGGACAATCTGGAGCGGGGTGTCGGCATCGAGCCGGCGATCGGGGCGCACCTCAACCGGTGTGAAGGGCGCGACGTCGGGCGATACCTCGAGGAGGGCAAGCCCGATCTGGTGATCCGACTCCACGACGCGTGCGGCGAGGCGTTCGCCGGACTGTGGGCGCTGCATTTCGATGAGGGTGCCGTTGCGGACGAGCGGCTCGCTTGTCAGAATCCGGTGCGGCCCCACGGCGATGCCGTAGCCGCTGCGTCCATGTGGCTTGCGTTTCTGCCATGGCATGTAGGCGTCGAACTCCTGTGCGGTGACCGATAGCTTAACCAGCGAAAGGGAGAGATCGTTGGTCTCGGCTGCCACGGGCAGAGAGACAAGTCCGTTTAGCAGGGGCAGCAAGACGAGGAGCTGCGTGATGCGTTTCATGGCCGTCCTCCCGTTTCCGTCTCGGTGCGGTAATGGCTGGGGGCAGGCAGGCCGTAGCGCTCCATGATGGAGGGGCCAACGCGATCGGCTTCGGTGGCATCCAGCACGAGTGTCTGCTTCATTCCCTCAAACTCAACGATATGATAGCCCTCCTGCGGGGAGGCAATGGCGGTTTCGATATCCCGGAGCGTTGATATCTGCTGTCCATTCACACGCGCAACAATACCGTTCATGAAATCGTCAGCGTAGGTGTTGACGGAGTGGGGGAGCCGGCGGATCAGGACGACAAACTGGTCACGGTCTTGCACCAGATCATCCTGCTTGGCATAGGTGCGATAGTAGAAGAGTTGTTGCGAGTTTGGGTCTGATCGGTTGTCGCCAACCGTGCGCAGGAAATTCTGGTTGAGCGGGGCAAAGACAAGTCCGGCATAGACGAAGTACTCGGGTCGCCGGTCGTACTCGTTGCGGAAGACAAAGGGGTCGGACGGATTGGTCAGCGGGACCGCGAGCTTCGTGTCCGCGCCATCGCGCCAGACGCGAAAGGCGATCTCGTCGCCCCACTGCTTGCGCTCAAGGAGTTCGGCGAACAGGACGTGGTTTCCGTTGAGGGCGATATTGCCGTCGTTGGCAATGTCATGGCCGTCGATTTCGAGAAGTACGTCGCCGGTCTGCAACATGCCGTTGACGCCGCCAAAGGGGTCGATGTAGTAAAGCACCACGCCCGACTCATCGGCGGGTAGGGCCAGGCTACGGCGCAGGGCGCTATTGCGGGCTGGCACGAAGAACGCGCCCAGCTCGGGATAGCCGTTGTAGGTCCCGTCTTTGATGTCCTCGAGAAAGTGATGAATGACGGGAAGGGGAATGGCGTAGCCAATGTTGTCGGCCCAGGCCAGGCCCTGGAAGGCAAGGCCGACGACGCGCCGGTTGAAGAGAATGGGCCCGCCACTGTTGCCCGGATTGATGGCGGCATCGACCTGGAGGACGAGGTGCTGGTCGACGCCACTGTGCGAGTAGCCGCTGTAGTCGATGCGCGAGACCACGCCGCGCGTGACGGAGATACGGTCGCCGCCGGTCGGGTAGCCCAGTACGGTTACCTCGTCGTTAAGCACGGGAATCGCCTTGGCGAGTTCGAGGGGCGTGAGGCCCTCGAAGAACGCGGGATCATCCACGGTGAGGGCGGCGAGGTCGCAGTCGTGCGCGATGAACGCCACCCGCGCCAGGTAGCGTCCGGGCTGCCCGTCGCGCGATACCTCGAGGAAGCGTGCGTTGGAGACCACGTGTGCGTTGGTCAGGATACGGCGCTTGGCGATGACAAATCCTGTGCCCGTGCCGCTACCGGGACGCCCGGCCTGCCAAGGCATGGCATAGTCCTCGCTCTGGAAGGTGGCATAGATCTTCACCACTCCGGTTAGAAGCGGCGCAAAACGGGAACGCGCACCCCGGGCGGGTCGGTCGGGCAGGAGAGCCGACGCCAAGATGAGCAGGAGCAGAAGTATCTTTCCGTTTGAAATTCTCATTTGTCGTGGGATAATACCGACAACCGACAGCGAGGGACAGTAAGAAAGAGGTTTCGAATGGGACTCAGCGACAGGGATTACATGCAGGCCGACCGACCGAGACGCCGTCGTCGGTCACCTTCGGCCGGCTGGTGGGCCACGCTTCGCTTTTATATCTGGCGCGTTCTGCACCGTAGGTAGAGCTTGTCCGGCTAGGGTGTAACCGGTCTTCCGCTCCTGCCTGAGAGAGGAAAAACATAGAAAACAGG
>JAOZSS010000134.1 GCA_029939545.1 Kiritimatiellia bacterium
GCAAGATCTTGCTCACCGGCGACACAAGGTCGCCGGGGTCGATGCCATAATGAGAGTTAAAGGGAAAGCTTGAGCCCTGTGCCCTCTGCCTGTTAGCCTGTGGGGCATGGAACGGAATGTTAAACAGCTTTCTGACACAGTTTTCGATATCTTGATCGTCGGCGGCGGGGTTTACGGGGCCGCGCTCGTACGCGAAGCCGCTACGCGCGGACTGCGCGCGGCCCTCATCGAGCAGAGCGACTTCTGTTCCGGGTCGTCCGCCAATAGCCTCAAGATCATGCACGGCGGGCTGCGCTACCTGCAACAGGTCGACTTGCCCCGCGTTTTCGAGTCCATCCGCGAACGGCGCACATGGCTGCGCACCGCCCCGCACCTCGTTGAGCCGCTCAACTGCATCATGCCAACGAAGGCCTCCCTGTTCAGGAGCCGATTTGTCATGTCCCTCGGGATGGGCCTCAACGACGTGCTCAGCGCACGTCGGAATCGTGGGGTGTCTCCCTCCCACCGACTCGCCGACTGTCGAACCGTGTCGAAGGATGCGTGCCTGCAGGTATTGCCCGGACTTGCCGAGAGCGGGGTCACCGGCGGGGCCATCTGGCACGACGCCATTGGGTATGACACGGAACGCATCGTCATTTCCATGTTGCGGGACGCTTGCGACGCCGGCGCCAGCGTAGCCAACTATGTTCGCGCCTGCGAACTGGTCATCGAAGAAGGCGCGGTCGTCGGGGTCCGCGCTGAGAACCGCCTGACCGGTGAAGGGTTCACGGTACGATCAGATGTGGTCATCAATGCCGCCGGTCCATGGGCGGCCGAGCTTCTGGAATCGGCCGACGCAAAACTCACGGCCCCGTGTCACCACCTGGCGATGGGTATCAACCTGATCTTGAAGCGGTGGCCGGTGCGTGACATGGCGGCAGGCCTGACCGCTGGGCCTGGAACCCCGTCGGGTGGGCGGCTCTTTTTCTTTGTGCCGTGGCGCGGCGTGGTCATGGCCGGGACCTACTACCGGCCCCACGAAGGGCCGGTCGACAGCGCGGTCGTCACCGATGCGGATATTGATGCCTACCTGGCGGCGTTGAATAGCTGTTACCCAGGGGCTGACCTGGTGCGGGAGGACATCCTCATGATTCACGCAGGGGTCCTGCCGGCCACGCACGCGGCCGACGCGGGAAAGGAGCCTTCGCTCCTGCGTCATTACCGGCTGATAGACCATGGTAATGCGGATGGTGTGGAAGGTCTGCTGACGGTGCTGGGTATCAAGTATACGACCGCACGGGATGTGGCCCAGCATACGATCTCAGCCGCCAAATCACGGATCAACTGTCCGTTGGTGCCTTCGACGACTGCAGTTCGACCGCTGCCCGGTGATGTCGTGGGGGACCTCGCGGCGTTCCGTGATGCCACGATCGAGAAATATAAAGCCGATACCCCGCTGCCGGTGATTAAACGGCTGTTCCGGTTCTACGGATCCGGCATCGATGCCATTCTGGCCTCCGGCGAGCATGGGCCGCTCCTCGCAGGCAGCGACGCGGTGCTCGCGCGTGAGATTCGGCATGTGGTTGAAACGGAGATGCCTCAAACACTCGGCGACCTGCTGTTTCGTCGCACCGGTCTCGGATCGAAAGGACTGCCTGACCCGGCGCTCATTCGTTCTTGCGGTGAGGTCATGGCCGATAGCTGCGGCTGGGATGCCGATCGGTTGGAGCGCGAGATAAACACAGTAGCCAACGCCACGTGCCTGTGGCAGGCCGCAGCGCATCAGTAGGCTACTGTTGTGATAAATTCCTAGTCGCGGCTAGGCCTTCTTTTTCTTCGTCGCCTTCTTCTTGGCAACGGCCTTCTTAACTTTCTTCGGCGCAGCCTTCTTAGCAACGGCCTTCTTCTTCGGTGCGGCTTTCTTAGCTTTGTTCGGCGCCGCATTCTTTGCAGCGGCCTTCTTCTTTGGTTCAGCCTTGGGGAGTATGGCGAGCTTGGCCTTGACCTCTTTCTTGCCCATGCCACGCACAGCGGCTAGCGCTGCAATCTGCGACTGGCGTGGACGCGCACCACCGCGCTCCCAGTTGTAGATCGACTGGGGTGTCACGCCGACGAGCTTGGCGTAGTCGCCTGCCGAGAGACCCAGGCGTTTGCGCTGCGAACGCAGTCCCTTGGCGGTGAAACGATGCTTTGCACCCTCCTCGGCGGGGGCACTCTCCTGTGCCGGCTGTACCGGCTGTGCGGCAGGACGGCTCTGAAGCTGAACCATCTGGCGCTCAAGGACGGCGGACTGGCGCTTCAATGCTGCGATGTCGCGACGGTACTGCGCAGATGCTTTCTGCAGAGCTGCCGTCTGCCTCCGGATTTCCTTGCGAGCGAGTCGGGCGACCTCGTCCTTTAAGACTGATGCTAAATTTGGCATACGATCTCCTTTTGTTGAAAGTTACTGATACGGCGGCAGGTTATGCTTTCTTATAAAGTAGAGCAACCCTAAATGTGAGGGGCTGAGGCGGCCGATGAGCTGCCGATAGAAAGGTAGGTTGCCAACCACTCCTCGACAATCTCACGAGGTAGGCCAACGATATTTGTGAAGGAGCCTTTGTGGCTGGCCACGATCATCTCGCCGCATTCGTCGATGTCGTAGGCACCGGCGCGATCGATGGGGTTTACATTTTCGATGTAGGCTTGAATGGTTGCTTCGGTCAATTCCAGGAATGTGACCTGGGACGTTTCAACATGAAGGCGCATCTCTCCGTCTGGCACGGCGAGAGCGATGCCTGTCATTACGGTGTGCGTATTGCCGGAGAATCGGCCCAGGAACTCCGCCGCCTCGTCGTGTGAGCGAGGTTTCATAATCGTGCGACCTTCAAATTCAATCCCGGTGTCGGCGGCGAGGATTATGGCGTCCGGATGCCGGGCCTTACACCACGCGCATTTGATCGAGGCGTTCTCCATCACGCTGCCGTAAAGGTCATTCAGATAGTGGACTTCCTTCACGTCGGGCGCGACCACATCAAACGTAAAGCCCATCTCTTTCATGAGACGTCGTCTACGCGGAGAAGCGGAGGCCAGAATGTGTGGCCTGTCACTCATGGGCTGCTCCTTCCGGCTCACCGGCGATTACGCTGTCGACCGCGTCGAGCACTTCATCGACCGTGCGCATGTCGTTGAGTTGGCGCCTGACTGCACGCCAGCCGGGGAGACCGGCCACGTATTTCAGGAGGTGTGGACGCAGGACCATGACGGCTGCGGTCTCGGCGGCGAGCGCACCGGCACGCCGGTAACGACGCTCCATGGATTTGAGTTGGGCGAGATCGCGCAGATGTGCTTCGACTGTGTCGCGCAGTTCGGCGAGGGAACGCGGGGCGATCGCGCGACCGTCCCACGCGGCACGGGCTTCGCGGAAGATCCAGGGATTGCCGATGGCGCCGCGCCCGATCAGGACCCCGTCCACGCCATAGGTCTTCTGCAACGCTACCGCTTCGGCCCCGGTGCGGGCGCTGCCGTTGCCCCAGATGGGCATGGAGCGCTCCTGTTTGATCGTGCCGATCAGCTCCCAGTCCACCGGGCCGCTATGTTTGTTGCAGGCGAACCGGCCATGAATGAAGAGGGCCGCAGCCCCTGCATCCTCGACCGCCGCAGCCAGCTCGCGGATCGTGCAGGTGTCCGGAGTGAGTCCTATGCGGGTCTTGACCGTGACCGGTAGGGACACGGCCTCATGAATGGCCCGGACGATGGCGGCCAGACGGGGAACATCGCCCATCAGGGCGGCCCCGGCACCCTTGGCGACGATCTTGCGAACCGGACAGCCTGAATTGATGTCGATGAAGTCGAAACGGCCAAGAGCTTCTGCACGCCGGGCGGCTTCCGCCATGACGGCGGGCTCAATGCCATACATGTGTGCGGCCACGGGGCGCTCATTCTCGCCGGTCTCCAAAAGGTGAAAGGTTCGCTTGGAGTCATGCGTCAGCCCCGCCGCATTCACCACCTCGGTCATGGCAAAGCAAGCCCCATGCTGCAGTGAGAGCCTGCGCATGGCTCGATCAGTGAAGCCCGCCATAGGTGCCAGTCCGATCGCAAAACGGTCGCCGCTAAAAAGGTGTGAGTCGCTCATGTTTATCCTAAGATGGTCGATGTATCGTGCGTATCTATCTGCAAGTAGTCGAGATTGTTATGAGTTATCGCCTCAATATGTTCTGATAAGCGAATCATATGTCATCCCGAGCGAAGTCGAGGGATCTCAAGCTGAGCGTGATACAGGAGATTCCTCGACAGGCTCGGAATGACAAGAAGGGCTTATTGAGAAGTGGCATCACAGTCAATACGAAGGAGTAGAAGCATGCGCAAACGAGTAGCAGTAGGGATGGTGGTGGCGCTAGCAATGGTTACGGTCGGGCTGGCGGAGTCGAATTCGAATGTTGTCGTGGTGACCGCAACGCGCACAGCCAAAGGTGTGGAAGACATCGCCGCAAGTGTCGATGTGATGTCCCGTGAGCAGGTAGAGCAAGAGGCTGCGGTGAACGTGGACGAGCTGTTCCGGCGGGTGGGCGGTGTGGACCTGCAGGGCAGCGGCATGCCCGGCGCGGCGATCAAGCTGAACATGCGCGGCCTGACTCCCGGTTTCCAGAGCAAGCGCGTGCTGGTGCTGATGGATGGTCGGCGTATCAATGAGCAGTATCAGGGCAATGCCGAGTTCGCTCTCCTTCCGGCTGACGGACTCGAGCGTGTCGAGGTATTGCGCGGTCCGGCTTCCGCCCTTTACGGTTCGGGCGCGATGGGCGGCGTGATCCAGCTTTTCAGTCTCCGTGGTCGCGACGTAGTTGGCGAAGACGGTGGCGATCACGCTGCGATGGTGCGCCAGGCCTCCGGCACGCACGACACGCATCACCTGCAGTTCTGGCAGGGCGGGGTAATGGGCGCGACCGACTACTTCGTCAACGGCAGCTTCGTCGAGACAGACGGCTATCTTCAGAACAGCGACGGGAGCGATCGCGATTGGCAGGCCTGGCGCCTGGGCGGCAACATGGGCTGGGCAACGGGTGAAGAGTCCGAGCTGCGCGCATTCGCGGGCATCTATCACGGTCGTGGCCTCGACAACAACAGTCTGCGCACGGCCGAGAAAGATTACGAGCAGCTCGATTGGATGTGGAACTGGGATTCGAATCGTGACGCGCAGCTCGTGCTGCGTGCCTGGCGCAATGCCGATGAGGATACCTACGAGTGGGTTTATCCGGGAACGGGCGTCTATGATCAGGAAACACTGGGCGCCGAGGCCCAGCAGTCGCTCTGGCTGGGCGACCGCAACCTGCTTACGGCCGGTCTGGAGGTCCGCGAGGAGTCGGTGGATATCGACGAGGTCACCGGCCCAATCAATGAGTCGACCTCCGTGGTGGGGGCCTACTTGCAGGATGAGATCATTGTGAATGAGGCGCTGGATCTCAGTGTCGGCGTCCGCTACGACAACACGGGCGGATACGGCGAAGAGTGGAGCCCGCGCGCGGGAGCGGTGTTACACCCGTGCGAGAAGATGGATATCTACGGGTCGATAAACATTGCGCACCGCGCGCCGGGACTGTCGGACCGGTTTGTGATGCAACAATTCAACGACATGCTCTTCGTCGGCAATCCGGATCTGGCCCCGGAAACGCTCACAGCCTACGAAGTGGGAGCGCGGGTACGGCCTGGTGATCGGGTGCAGCTTTCCCTGGCGCTGTTCAGGAATGATATGGACGACTCGTTCGACTTTACGCTCGATCCGGATGGCGTCTTCCGGGTTCGCAACGTCACGGAGAGCAGGACCCAGGGCGCCGAGGCGTCGTTCAGTGTCCGTCTCTGCAAACGGGCAACGCTGTTCGGCAACTGGTCCTACACCGAGGGCGTCTACGAGGAGTCGGCGGGCGATCCGCGGATCGAGGACCATCAGCTTGCTTACCTGGCCCCGAACAAGGGCGCGCTGGGTCTCGACATTGAGGGGCTTGGACGCACCAGCCACTCGCTCATCTGTCGCTATGTGGGGCGGCGCTATGGCGACGCGACGAACACGGAAGCGAATCGGATGGACGACTATGCCGTAGCCGACTGGCGCGGGCGCTACCACGCTACGGAGAACCTGGACCTGACCCTCAATGTGAACAACATATTCGATACCACCTACGAAGAGTTTCCCGGCGTTGAGCAGCCGGGCACGGTCGTGATGGCGGGAGTGGAAGGAAGATTCTAAAGATCGGCAAGAATCCGATTCCCTTCATCAAGGAAGATACCCTTCAGATTCATCTTCAGTGATTCAGGGTTGCCGGCGAATTGCATGCCTTGATTTTCGTTGACGATGCCTTCCTTGATCATCTCGTAGATCGAGTGGTTGAAGGTCTGCATGCCGTCTTCGCTGCCGGTTTCAATGGCGGCGGAAAGCACGTCGAGCCGATTGGTCTCGATGAGCTTCCTGACGGTTGGCGTGTTCATCATGATCTCCACGGCAGGAATGAACTGGTTCTCCACATCGCGCAGCATGCGCTGTGTGACGATGGCTTCCATGCTGAGTGCAATGGCGTGCCGAATCTGCTCGCGTTCGCTGGGTGGAAACATATCCAGGATGCGCGGGATGGCCATGCTGGAGGAGGTGGCGTGAAGCGACGTGAGTACGAGGTGACCGGTCTGCGCCGCGAGCAGTGCGACACGAATGCTGGACTGGTCGCGCATTTCACCAATCAGCACGACATCGGGATCCTGGCGCATGAGATGAACCAGCGCTTCCTGGTAGCTCATGGTGTCGATGCCTACCTCGCGCTGCGTGATGATCGATTGGCGGTCGGTGAAGAGATATTCGATCGGATCCTCGATCGTGATGATGCGCCGGCGATAGCGGCGGTA
>JAOZSS010000135.1 GCA_029939545.1 Kiritimatiellia bacterium
CCAATTTGGAGTTAATGAGGCCGAAAATGAGGAGCAGGAGCACGAAGTCCAACCACGGGGCAATGCTCACCATGCCATGCCCGAGCCGGCTCTTCGGCGTATAGCGGGTGCGCAGCCCTTTGATGCTCCAGGTCTGTCTGTCCCGATCGCCTGTCATGCCTCGGCTCCATCACCGTTACGCTGCTCCTGCAGAAACGACAAAATCTCCGAACTCGCCATCTCCATATCCAGCACCAACCGATCGATATTCAGTACCAGCAGATTGAACGCCGCATAGCATGGGATAGCCACCATCAGCCCGGCCCCCGTCGTCAACAACGCGCGCATGACCCCATCAAAGATATCGGCGCTCTGGACCAGCGGTGCCGAGGTATATAGGCCGAGCAGGCAACTCACCAACCCGAGCACGGTTCCCAGCAGTCCAAGCAGCGGGGCAATCTGGGCGACAGTGGCAATCACCACGAGTCGCCGCTCGAGTCGCGAGATTTCGGCCGAGCCGGCATCTTGGACTGCCGTGCGCATCTCTTCACGGTCCGCCGATCTGTGCAGGATCGCAATCCGCACAATGTAGGCCACCGGCCCGGGCGTCTCTTCGCAGATGGCCAGCGCTTCATCGATGTTGCGGCGCCTCAGAATATTGAATATTCCTTTCAGAAAGTCCTCGAAACGAATCCGTGCCCGATGCAGGTGTAGCGACCGCTCGATAAACACCACGAGCGCCACGACCCCACAGACCACGATGATCCAGAGCACCGGACCGCCCTGTGAGAACAACTCAAACATTACTCACCCCTCTCTAATAGAATAACCACCAATGTTCGGAGCGAATCTTTTTGATACGTGCTTTGGCTTCGTCTGCAGCCGGCACGTCGGCCTTGGCTACACGCTCCACTATCCGCACGGCCCCACGCCAGTCCTCCCGCGATTCCATAATGTCCGCCGTACTGAAAGCGGCACGGGTGAACCAAACCTTCGCGGACTCGTTGTGCCAGACACCTTTCTCGCTATCCCGCAGATAGCGAACCATCACCTTGGCATAGTACTGCTCCAATGCCTCGTCAATGCGCTCCATCTTCTCAAGGCAGCGGCCGATCTTGTAGGCCGCCTGCAACACTTCGTCCGGCGCCGCCGTGGGGCTGTTCGCCACCACGCGATAGGACTCGATGCTTTCCTGATAGCGTTTCGAATCTTCGGCTCCGAGTGTGAACTGGCAATCGCCCTTGCGGCCCCAAGCGGCTCCCAGCAGGCCGCTGTCCGAGTATTTGTTGATGATTTCATCATAGATCAGGATCGCAGCCGAGTAGTTGGCCAGCTCGACGAACGCGTTCGCCTGCGCGAACCGGCCTTCAGCAATCTTGTCGCTTTCCGGGTAAAACTTGAACATCCGGGCCAGGATCTCGATAGCCCGCACGTACTCGTTCTGCCGTGCCGCGGCCCGTCCCGCCCAGAGCAGGCTGTCGTCCGCCAGTTGGTGCGCTCCGAACTTTGACTGAAAGTCCACGAAGTGGGCTTCGGACTCCTTGTAATCGCCACGATTAAAATTGGACTTCCCCAGCCAATACAGAACATCAGGCAAGAGGTCCGACCCGGGATGGGCCTTCGCAAACCCGTGGCACACCGCAATAGCCTCTTCGTCGCGCCCCATCCAGTACAGGCACATCGCTCGCTTGAATGCCGCCCGCTCTCCGACCGGACTGTCGCCAAACTGCTTCCCGATACGCTCGAAATCCGCCAACGCCTGACTGAACCTGAAAAGCCGGAAATGCGCAGAGCCGCGTCCGTACAGTGCCTCCGCAAAGAACAACCCATTCGAGTAGGTGCTCATCTGACGATCGTAGATAAGGATAGCCTCTTCCCACGACTCCGCATCCGCCTGCATATCCGCCATGCGATGCATCGCTTCTTCTGCCACCGTCCAATCCGGATAGCGATCGATCACCGCCTGGAATCCTACCTGTGCTTCTGCGACGTTCCCGCCACGTGCAAGGCTCTCCGCCCGCTGGAACAGTGCCCCCGGGGTCAGCTTGGACTCCGGGAACCTCTCGACCACCCGGGCATACGACTCGGCCGCAAGACCGTACTGGCTGTTGCCCAGGTAGGCATCGCCCTCCCTGAAAAGGCTCTGCGCCTGTTGCAGGTCGTTGGTATAGAGCTGGAACGCCTTCCCGAAGGCCGTTGCCGCTTCCGCCAATCGCCCCTCGGCAAACAGGGCCGACCCTCTGCCGAATGACGCGTCTGCCTGCCCTGCCGGATCGGTGTACATCTCCAGGTAGTACTGAAACTCGTCTGCGGCTTCCGCATGCCGCCCGGCCTTGAGCAGCGCATTGGCAACCGTGAGCTGTGCCCGACGTGACGTCTCACTGCCTGGATCCGCCGAGATGAAGGCCTTCAACAACGGGACGGCTTCATCATAGCGGCCCTGCGACAGCAGAATGCGCCCCAGGTCGTAGCGGGCACCAACATCAGCCGTTGCATCGGCGGCCATTTCTATGCCCGTGCGCAGGGCAACCACCGCCTCCGACAGGCGTCCACGATTCTCCTCCACCTCTGCCACGGCGCGGTAAGCCCGTGAGCGTAGCTCGAATGGGGCACCCTCGTCCCCTGCCACAGACAGGAAGACCTCCACGGCCTTCTCCCCGCTGCCCTCACCCTCCAGCGCACGCCCAAGCCAGAAACGCCCATCGCGGGCCAGAGACTGCCCTACCCGCTTGGCATCCATCCGGCCGAGTACCTTACGCGCAGCGGCACACTTTCCGGCCCGTACGAGCGCCTGCCCCCAGTCCAAAAGGTTCTGGCCATACTCGGGAGACTCGCGATGCTCCTTGTCAAATTCGGCAAACGCCGCAATCGCCTCGTCGCCGCGATCCAGCGTCAGCAGGCACCACCCTTTCAGGCGATGGATCCGTCCGCCATAGTCTTTGTCGGGCCACTCGGATTCGAGGTCGGCAATTTCTTCCAGTGCCTCGTCGATGCGTCCCAGGTCATGCAACGCCATGCCCCGCCAGAACCGCACCGCGTCCTGCTTCTTCCATTTCTTAATCCAGCGGTCACGTAGCCGCAGAAACTCAAGAATTTCATCGTGCTTCTTTGCCGAGTGCAACGCGCGCACCAACAGGATGCCGGCTTCCTCGTTCTCCGATGGCCGTTCTTTACGCTTTTCGGCTGCCGCCAGGTAGCGCCGCAATTGTTTCTCGGCCACACCCGGCAGGCCATCCTCAAGTGCCGCACGCCCCGCCGTCAGCCACCCCGCCAGTTTGTCATCACTAACCTTGGCGAACGCTGTCCCCTCGAAGAGCATGAGCCCCCCTACGAGAGCAACCACTACCAGACTATGCCTAAAACAAAAATTCACTGCCACCGCCCACTGCTCACTGATCACTTCCCCGACAGCACCTGCCTCAAAAACCGCCCCGTATGCGACGACTCGCACGCAGCGACTTCCTCTGGTGTTCCAGACACAACCACCTCGCCGCCGCCCTCGCCGCCCTCGGGTCCCAGATCAATGATATAGTCTGCTGTCTTGATTACGTCGAGGTTATGTTCAATCACAACGACCGTATTCCCTGCCTCGCGCAACCGCTGCAGCACCTGCAGCAGCTTGTGCGTGTCCGCGAAATGCAGTCCGGTTGTGGGCTCATCCAGCAGGTAGAGGGTCTGGCCGGTCGACTTCTTGCTCAGCTCGGACGAGAGCTTTATGCGCTGCGCCTCGCCGCCGGATAGCGTTGTGGCCGGCTGGCCCACGTGGAGGTAGCCGAGACCCACCTCGGAGAGCGTGCGCAGTTTGCGGGCAATGCCCGGTACCGCCGAGAAGAACTCGAGAGCGTCATCCACCGTGAGCTCGAGCACCTGCGAGATATTGAGATCCTTGTAGAGCACCTCAAGCGTTTCCGTGTTGTAGCGCGCTCCGCGGCACTGCTCGCAGGTGACATAAACGTCTGGCAGGAAATGCATCTCGAGCCGCAGAAGGCCATCCCCCTTGCAGGTCTCACAGCGGCCGCCCTTAACGTTGAAACTGAAACGCCCGGGCCCATACCCCCGCACCTTGGCGGTCGATGTGGCGGCAAACAGGGAGCGAATCGCGGTGAACGCCCCCGTATAGGTAGCGGGGTTGCTGCGCGGCGTACGCCCAATCGGCGACTGGTCGATCACAATCACCTTGTCCAGCTTGTCGAGCCCGGTTAGCCGCTTGTGTTTGCCCGGACGCTCGCGCGAGCCATGGAAATGACGGAACAGGGCGCGCCGCAATATATCATCCACCAGCGTGCTCTTCCCGCTGCCGGAAACGCCGGTGATACACACGAGCAGCCCCAGCGGAATCTTAACACTGATGTTCTTAAGGTTGTTCTGGGACGCGCCAACGATACCCAGCGACGCCCGCGTCACTTTATGCCGCTTGGAGGGCACGTGGATCGACGCCTCGCCATTCATGTAGCGGGCCGTCAGCGACGCTTTGCATGCAAGCAGTTTGTCCGATTTACCGGCATAGATCACCTCGCCACCATGGCGTCCCGCTCCGGGCCCCAGGTCGATCACGTAGTCGGCCGCCCGGATCGTCGCCTCGTCGTGCTCAACCACCACCACCGTGTTGCCGGCGTCGCGCAGCGACTGCAACATTTGGATCAGGCGCTCGTTGTCTCGCTGGTGCAGGCCAATCGTCGGTTCGTCCAGCACGTAGAGTACCCCCACGAGGCCAGATCCGATCTGCGTAGCCAGCCGAATGCGCTGCATCTCTCCGCCCGAGAGTGTACCGCTCTCCCGGTCGAGTGTCAGGTAGTTGAGTCCCACTTTCACCATGAAGCGCAGGCGAGCGACAATCTCCTTGAGCACCTCACCGGCAATCGACCGTTCCTGCTTCGAAAGCTTCAAGCCTTCGAAAAACGCCAGGCAGTCGCCCAGGGACATTTCGCAGACATCGACAATCGATCGATCGGCCACGGTGCAGGCGCGGATCTCCGGCTTGAGGCGCGCGCCTTTACAGGTGGGGCACTCCTGACGAGTCATGACCTGCCGCAGCGTCTGCCGCGCCAGGTCACTCTCCGTGGTCTCGTAACGCCGACCCAGGTTGGGAATCACCCCTTCAAATGGTTTGCGGTGCTTGCGATAGGCCCCGCCGCGCCAGTAGCCCAGCTCAATCTCCTCGTCGCCCGATCCCATCATCAGGACCTCCCGCTGGGCGGCGGTTAACTTCTCATACGGCTTATCGAGATCGATCTCGTAATGCTTGGCCACGCCGCGCAGCAGGCGCTTGTAATGCAGGATCAGCCGACGCCCGCCACGCCGCCACGCCTTGATCGCGCCGGTATTAATCGAGATCGTCTTGTCGGGCACCACGAGGTCTTCGTCAAAGATAAGCTGCGTGCCAAGCCCCGAGCAGGTGGGACAGGCCCCGTACGGACTATTGAATGAGAAGCTGCGCGCCGTCAGCTCGTCAAAACTGATTCCGCAATCCGCACAGGCGTGCTTCTCGGAGAAGAGCGTCTCCTCCCATTCGGTGCCATCAGGACTGTGCAGCACCTTAATAATGCCGTGCCCGTTGCTGAGGGCTGTCTCGACCGAATCGGTCAGGCGTGATCGGATGCGGTTCGTGATAATCAGGCGGTCAATCACCACGTCGATGTCATGCTTGCGCTTGGCATCCAGGCGTGGCACCTCGTCCACCTCGTGGATGTCGCCATCGATCCGCACCCGCACGAACCCCTGCTTGGCCACGACCTCGAAGACGCCCTCGTGACGCCCTTTGCGTCCGCGGATCAGCGGAGCCAACAGCGAGATTCGGGTGCGATCAGGGTAGGTCATCAAGGCATCAACGATCTGCTCCGCGCTCTGGCGGGAAACAAGCTTGCCGCAGCTCGGACAATGGGCAATGCCAATCCCGGCATAGAACAGTCGCAGATAGTCGTGAATCTCCGTGGTGGTCGCCACGATGGAGCGTGGATTCGAGCCTGCGGTGCGCTGTTCGATCGAGATAGCCGGCGAGAGCCCTTCGATCGTATCGACCTCAGGCTTCTGCATCTGTTTCAGAAACTGGCGTGCATAGGCCGATAGGCTCTCCACGTAGCGGCGCTGGCCCTCCGCATAGAGCGTATCGAAAGCCAGCGAGGATTTACCCGAACCACTCAGCCCGGTGATCACCGTGAGCTCGTCACGCGGAATACGGACCGTTATATTCATCAGGTTGTGCTCACGCGCACCCGCAATAAGAATATCGCCCTTTTTCACCACCGTGCCCCTTCGTACATTCCCTTCGGCCAACGAGCCGCCCCCACTCATCGGGACATTGTGTGATACCCACGGTTGCGGTTCAAGGTTCAACGCCCCGCCCAAGTCAACTAATGGATAGCTGAGCCAGACCTCAGCACACCTCCAGCTTCTCCAGCTTCCTCCATTCCCTTTCGCGGAGGTTGAGACGAGGCAGTACGATTCACTAGTCGGGTGCAGTGGGCAGATCAGTGGCGGGGCTACATGAGGATAACAGCGAGACGTGCCTCTTCTTCGAGACCGGATCAGCTCTCATGGTTCCAGGTTTGTGATCAATGGGCCGCAGCAGGAGTATGCGACACTGCGGGTCGCTTCTTCTCGATATTCCGCCACCACACGGCGACAGAGCTATCTGACGTATGCAAATCCCTCTTGATCTTCCTGATGACCTCCGCATCGCTCATTCCTGTCCATTGGGACAGCAGCGTCTCTTGGATATCGTCCTTCATGCGGACACAATCAAATGTCTTTCCATTCTTCAGGCAGAGGGGTCGGTCCTAAAGATAACAGTTAACGCCTCTCGCTTACTCATCAGCCAGATGCTCTTCTATCTTCGACAGCTGTTTCCGCAGCTTGCGA
>JAOZSS010000017.1:0-8369 GCA_029939545.1 Kiritimatiellia bacterium
TGGCGGAGAGGGCGGGATTCGAACCCGCGGAAGCCCTAGTAGGACTTCAATAGATTAGCAATCTACCGCTTTCGACCACTCAGCCACCTCTCCGGAATTGAATTGGAGCGTCGGTACGGTACGCGAAGCGGCTGGTTTTGCGCAAGCGAATTCGGCTCTTGCCCGCGTAGTTCATGCTTTTTCGTCGCGAAACGATGGAAAGTGCTGTCAGGAGTGGGCGAATCGTCGGAACGCCGATGACGCCGTGTGAACACACTGCGAAGTGGCGTTTCGGCGATTCGTCCGATCCTGGCGGTGCTATACAGTGTTGCAGCAGAACAAACATGAGATATGACGGCTGATCCGAGGGAGATGTGAGCCGCCGTCGACGTAGATGACCTGGCCGGAGACGAAGCTGCTGCGGACCAGGAAGAGGATGGCCTCGGATATGTCGTCGGGTGTGCCGGTGATTTGTAGTGGAACACGGGCGGCGAGCTCGTCCATGAGACCGTCGCGTGACCCCGCGGGCGGCAGAATGGGGCCCGGTGCTACGCCGTTGACGCGGATGTTGGGTGCCAGATCCAGCGCCAGCATCGTGGTCTGGTCAGCCAGCATGCGCTTGCTCAGACAGTAGGCACCGTAGGCCGAATCGTGTCGGGCAATGCGCGTATCCAGCAGGTTGATGATGACGCCCTGCCTGCCTGCTGCCGACATGCAGCGTGAGAGCTGGAGTGGACTGTTGGCATGCAACTGGATGTTGGCATGCAGCTCTTCTTCACTGCATTGCGCGAGCGTGGCTTGACGGAAGATCGATGCGTTGTTGACGAGGATGTCGATCGGTCCGATCTCCGCCACAGCACTCTCGTACAGCCCGACGGCCGTGCCCGGTGTGGCGAGGTCGGCCTGGAGCACAACCGCCTTGACGCCCTTTGCCCGCACGTCATCTGCCGTGGCCTCCGCCGCGGCCTGCGATCCGCGATAGTGAATCGAGATGTTCACACCGGCCTCAGCCAATGCCAATGCGATCGACCGGCCCAGGCGCTTCGCGCCCCCGGTCACTAGTGCCGTCTGTCCTTCAATGGGTTGCATGCCTGTCTCAGCTGATGTTTTCGCTCGACTCTGCCATACCTTCTCGCTGTAAGTGCAGGGCGGTCGAGCCCATCTCTTCACCCGCGCTTCTCTCTATAATACCCAATCAACCCATTCGTCGACGAATCATGCGCCAGCTCCGCCGCCTCCGCCGCTACCAGCTCGGGCAGGATCTTGGCGGCGAGCTCCTTGCCGAGCTGGACGCCCCACTGGTCGAACGAGTTGACGTTCCAGATCGCGCCCTGCACAAACACCTTGTGCTCATAGAGCGCCACGAGCGCGCCGAGGGTGGCCGGAGTGAGCGAGTCGGCCAATAGCGTGTTGGTGGGGCGGTTGCCCTCGAAGGTCTTGTGCGACACCAGTTCGGGCAGGGCACCTTCGGCTACGACCTGCGCCGACGTCTTGCCGAAGGCCAACGCCTCGGTCTGGGCAAAGAAGTTGGCCATGAGCTTGTCGTGATGGTCGCCCAGCGTATTGTGCGAGGCGCAAAAGCCGATGAAGTCGGCCGGGATCAACTTGGTGCCCTGGTGAATGAGCTGATAGAAGGCGTGCTGTCCGTTGGTACCCGGCTCGCCCCAGATGATGGGGCCGGTCTCGTAATCCACGACCTCGCCCTCGCGATCGACGCGCTTGCCGTTACTCTCCATGTCGACCTGCTGTAGATGCGCGGCCAGGCGGTGCAGGTACTGGTCGTACGGCAGCACGGCATGACTGTCGGCACCGAGGAAGTTGTTGTACCAGACGCCGAGCAGTCCCAGCAGGATCGGCAGGTTGCGGTCCGCCGGCGCTTCGGCAAAGTGTCGGTCCATCCTGTGCGCCCCTTCCAGGAGATCCCCGAAATGCTCCGGTCCGAGCGCTACCATCAGCGGCAGCCCGATCGCCGACCAGAGCGAGTAGCGTCCACCTACCCATTCCCAGAATTCAAACATGTTGACTGTATCGATGCCGAAAGCCGACACGGCTTCTGTATTTGTCGAGACGGCCACACAGTGCTTCGCAATGGCCGCCTCGTCCGTGAGCGCCTCCAGCAGCCAGGCGCGCGCCGAATGGGCGTTGGTCATGGTCTCCTGCGTGGTGAAGGTCTTCGACGCGATGATGAACAGCGTCTCGGCCGGATCAAGATCGCGCGTCGACTCGGCGAAGTGGGTCCCGTCTACATTGGAAACGAAGCGGACCGTCAGGTTGCGATCGCTGAACGACTTCAACGCTTCATACACCATGGCCGGGCCAAGGTCGGAACCGCCGATGCCGATATTGACGATGTTACGGATCTGCTTGCCGGTGTGGCCGGTCCACTCACCCGAACGGACCGAACGGCTGAATGTGGCCATCTGATCGAGCACACCCAGTACGCCGGGCATCACATCCTCGCCGTCCACGCAAATGGGCTTGCCCGAGCGGTTGCGCAACGCCGTATGCAGAACAGCACGGTTCTCCGTGATGTTGATGCGCTCGCCGCTCAGCATGCGATTGAGCAGTCCTTCAACACCGCACGCCTCGGCAAGATCCAGCAATGCCTGTAGCACCTCGTCCGTCACCCGGTTCTTCGAGTAGTCCAGCCGCCAGCCGCAGGCCTCCACCGTCATCCGCTCCGCCCGCTGCGGGTCCTCGGCAAACAACTCCCGCAAATGCACCTGACCGGCGCTCCCCGCCAACGTCTCCAACGCCATCCACTCCGCTCGTTCATTCAACTTCATTCTTTATCTCCGCCTGCCCTCCGTAGCTTCAGCGAAGGAGGGACCTCCGACTACTGCTCCACATCCACTTCCGCGTGCTCAGCCCGCCGACTCTTGGCATAGGGTGGGGGACTGATCACGACGTAATCATCTCCGCCATCAAAGCGCGGCGGCGGCTCCGGTGGTGACCGGAACGGATTCCAGAACGGGCCGGCGCCTTCGCCACGCCGTGCCGCTTCTTCCATCTGCACCACCCGGTATTCGCGTCCTGCCGCACTGTATATAAAGAAAGCGATGGCCACGAGGACCCAGCTTCGCGGCTCGTTCAGGAATCCGTACAGCCCAAACAACACCGCCATGATCTTGCCGAGGCGCGCCGCAATGAATGTCGCGCGTAGCCGTCCGACCTTGGGCGTCAGCAGAGCGCGGAACACCCGGCCCCCGTCCATCGGGAAGGAGGGCAACAGGTTGAATCCAGCCAACGCCCAGTTGATCCATCCGAGGATGTAAATAATCATGCCCGGATAGGACAGGCCCATTCGCATGAGAAAATGGCCCCCGAAGTAACCCGCGGCACCGAGCAGCACGCTGACAGCCGGTCCGGCCAATGCCATCAATGTTTCGTCCAGCGGTCGTCGCGGCATACTTTCCATCTGGGCGGCACCGCCCATGAACATGAGTGTGATCTCGCGCACGCGGCAGCCTTTGCGGATCGCTACAAAGGAGTGGCCCAGCTCGTGGAGCGCCACACTCATGAAGAGTCCGAGTGCAATCAGGACGCGGAAGAGCAGCGTGCCCGGAATCATGAGCAATATAATGAGCCACGAGATGTGGACCTTGATCGGTATTCCCCATACCGTCGCTATTTGGTACTGGCTTCTAAACATCAGATCCTCAATTCTCCTTGGCCTCGTCGACCGTCGGACTGCCCGTCTTCTCCGCATTCCGAGACGCCCACTGAGCCTGCCGGGCGATACCCATCATAATCTTTACATCATCAATCGTATGGACGCCGCGGCCCATGATTCGGCGCAGCCCCATCATCATGTGGTCCGCCTTGTCGTCCTCCATGAACCCGATATCCAGCATCATCTCGCGCCAGAGCCCACACATGCGTTCGCGCAAAACCGAGGGCGCCTCGCCGGTCTTCTCCTCCGGGCTTTCATACGTTCCCGTTGCCACGAACAGCTCGTAGCAGCAGATCATGACCGACTGGGCCAGGTTGATCGATGTGGCCTCGTCGGTGGTTGGAATCTGGACAATATGTGTGCAGAGGGCCAGTTCATCGTTCGACAATCCCTTGTCCTCGCGTCCGAACACCAAGCCGACCTTGCCCGCCTCGCAGGCCTCCAGGACCGTGGGTGCCCATTCGCGCGGGGTCTTGGCGTGCTGACGGTAGAGGCCGCGCCGCGCCGAGGTGCCGATCACGAGTCCGCAATCGGCTACGGCTTCGGCCAGCGTGTCGAAGGTCTGTCGCGCGCGAAGCAGTGGCTCCGCATGACAGGACATCATTCGCGCCTCGAGCATGTTGAGCGGACGTGGATCGGCAATCGCGAGGTCGTGCAACCCCATATTGCGCATCGCGCGACACACCGATCCTACGTTGCCCCCGTAGAGCGGCCCCACCAACACGATTCGTATGTTTTCCAGATTCATCCGTATTGCTTCCACAAACTCCGAAGCATACCTGACCAACCCTTCCCATTCAACCATCGACACTCTGCGTGTGGTCTGCTTTACTCACCCCATTATGACACCAGGAGAGGTACAAGAGATACTCATAGAGGCGGGGGCGCTGCTCCAGGGACACTTTGAGCTGCGGTCGGGGTTGCATAGTAACCGGTTCTTCCAGTGCGCCAACGTGCTGCGCTATCCGCAGATGGCGGGGCAGCTCTGTGACGCACTCGTGGCCAATATGGCCTTGAAGCTGGGAGACGACGCAGTGAATATCGATGGTGTCATCGCGCCGGCACTCGGCGGGATCGTGGTGGGCCACGAAGTCGCGCGCGCCGTGGCGGAAAAGACCGGACGGCGAGACCTGAAATCGATCTTTGCCGAGAAGGAAGAAGACAAGCTTGTGCTTCGCCGTTTCACGATTGCTCCCGGTGAACGCTATATCGTGGCCGAAGACGTGGTGACCCGTGGCGGACGGGTACAGGAAACCGTCGATATTGTCACCGGTGCCGGTGCCGAGGTGGTCGCCATAGGCCTGCTGGTCAATCGCAGCGGCGGCAAAGCATCGTTCGACGCACCCATGGTGAGCCTGCTCGATATCGAGCCCATCACCTGGGAACCCGACCACTGTCCGCTGTGCGAAGAGGGCAAGGAACTGGTTCACCCCGGTTCGTAGGGAGCTGCCATGGATAGGGCCGGGTCATATCCGACATTCGGCATTCGGCATTCGGCAATCATCATTGCCCTCCTCATCGCACTCCTTCTCACCGCGCTCAACCTCTGGTTTGGTGAGCTGAACCAGGACGAGGGGTGGTATCTCTATTCGGCCCGCCAGATTCTCCAGGGCCGCTATCCATTTGTCGACTATGCCAGTACGCAGGGGCCGGTCATGTCCTTCGCCTACGCGGCGCTATGGTGGCCGCTGCAGGGAATGGGGCTTGTCGGCGGGCGGCTGGTGACCGCCGTTTTCGGCTGGGCCGCCGCGGGACTTGCTGCCCTGCTGGCCTGGCGGCTCCGCGCCGGCGACCGACCGAATCGCAACGCGGCGGCGTTCGCGACCTTCGCGCTGATCGGTGTCAATATCTACCAGTCCTATTTCACCACCGTGGTGAAAACCTACGCACTCGGCAGCCTGCTGCTGACCGGCGGATTCCTAGCGCTGACCGCCGGTGCATCCTCCCGTCCGAAACGGCGGTTCTGGACGGCCGTTGCAGGCGTGCTGCTCGCCCTGGCGGCCGGCACGCGCATCTCGCTCGTCATGATTCTGCCCGTGGTCTTTCTCTGGCTGGCATCCGCGCGCTATCGCAATGGCCGCGAGGCCTGCCCGTGGTCGTTCGTGTTTGGCGCCGCGGCCACCCTCCTGGCTATCTTTGGACCGTTCCTGTGCGCGGCTCCCGAGTCGTTCTTTTTCGGAATGGTTCAGTATCATGCCGGACGCGAGGCCGGTAGCTTAACGTCGTTGCTGGCCTACAAGGTTGCTTTCATTCTGCGTACCGTGCGCGCCTATCTTGTCCCCTTTGCCCTGCTCCTTGTGGTCGCCCTGAAGCATTCGGCCGGGCACAAGTCCGGCGGAGATCCGACCCGCTCGCCTCTGCTGGCACCGCTGGTGCTGGCGGTCTTGACAGTGACAGGTGTTCACTTCATGGCCCCGTTTCCTTACGACGACTACCAGGCCGTGATCTTTCCGCTTTTTGCTGTCATCGTTGGCGTCAGCATTGCCGGTCTGCTGCAACGGCCCACAGCCCGCTTCCTACTCGTTCTCCTTTGCGCGATGGCCGCGTTCTCTTCGCCACGCCTGCAGAATTTCTTCGCGGCCCCGCGCGACCGCATCTGGTGGCCGATGCGCACCGAGTCGCCGGTGGCTCAGCTCCGCGCCGTGGCCCGGGAGCTGCGCGACGAGGTCGGCCCGGACGCCACGCTGCTAACCCAGGATACCTATCTCGCCGTTGAGGCCGGGTTGCAGGTTCCGGATGGGATGGAGATGGGGCCGTTCTGCTATTTCCCTGAGATGTCCACCGAGCGAGCCGCCGCCTGTCACGTGCTCAACCGCGAGATGCTGACCGGGTTGTTGGCCACCACGGATGCCCCCGTGGCGGCGTTCAGCGAGTACGGCCTCAGCATTGCCGCCCCGGCCGTGCAGCCGATCCCCAACGCCGACGTCGCTCTACTACAAGCTCTTCTCGAGGCGCGCTACACCCCCACCGCCACCATTCCCGCCTTCGGCCAAGCCCAGACCACCCTGCGCCTCTACCGGAAGAACGACTAGCATGGGGCCTTATCCCCTCCCTAAGCTTGACCCAACCCCCGTCTTAGGCTACAAGCTCTAACGTAATTGGGAGGGCGAGCGAGATGGCAGAAGTAACCAGAGCAGAGGCGTCGCACGAGGCGCAGTCACTTTATAACAAAGGCTTCAGTGCGTTTGAACGAGGCAACTTGGATTTTGCCATCGACCTGCTGCAGCGCTGCCTCGAAGTCGAGCCCGCCTTCCTGCAGGCGCGCAAGTTCCTCCGCGCCGCCGAGATCGCCCGTTTCAAACAGGGCAAACAGGGCGCTATCGCCCGCAAGGTGATGGCAGCCAAGTCGATGCCCGCCCTCGCCGCCGCCAGCGTGCTTCTCGGCTCCGGCAAGACCGACAAGGCGTTGTTGGCATTTGATAAACTCCTCCAGGACGATCCGCTCAACCCCAAGTATGCCCTCCCGTTCGCCAAGGCGGCTTCCGCAGTCGGTATTCCCGAGGCGGGCGTGCAGACGCTCGAGATTATCCGCGAGCATCACCCCAACGATGGCGACCTGTTCGAGTCGCTCGGTCGGCTCTACACCGAGATCGGGCAGGTGAAGGAAGCGCGTGTCTGTTTTGAGCACTTGGTGGAGCTGAGGGAGAATGACGCCGACGCTGTGAAGTTGCTCAAAGACGCGTCCGCGCGCGAGAGCATCGACGGCGATGGGTGGCAGGAGACCGCAGATGATCAGGGCGGCTCCTTCCGCAGCATGATGCGCGACGAGGAAGAAGCCACTCGCCTTGAAAAGGAGTCGAAGGCGGTCAAGTCCGACGCCGACGCCGACTCACTGATTGCCGACATGGTTCAGAAAATCGAGAAAGAGCCCGAGAACATCAACTACTACCGCGCACTGGCCCGCCTCTACGCCCAGAACCGGATGTTCGCAGAAGGCGCCGCCACGTTGACCAAGGCGATCGAGATGAACCCGGGCGACCCCGAGCTCGACAGCACGCTCAGCCAGATGCGTATGCAGCAGTTCGACTACGAGATTGGAGAGCTCAAGAAAGCCGGCGATGCCGATGCCCTGGCAGCCAGGGAGAACGAGCGGGTCGAATTTGAATTTCACGACGTACAGGAGAAGGTAGAGCGCTATCCGAACGACCTGGACCTCCGGTTCCGCTGGGGCGTGTTGCTCCACAAGAACGACTACTTCAACGAAGCCATCCAGCAGTTCCAACTCTCGCAGCGCAGTCCCAAGCAGCGCCTGCACTCACTCTATTACATGGGCCTCTGCTTCAAGGCCAAGGGGCAGTTCGACATGGCGTGCGATCAACTGGAGATCGCCAACAGCGAGCTTATCAGTATGGACAGCACCAAGAAGGATGTCTGCTACGAGCTGGGTGCCATCTATGAAGAGATGGGGAATAAGGAAAAGGCGATCGAGAACTATAAGCTGATCTACCAGGCCGATATCAGCTACAAGGACATCGCATCCAAGATCGAATCGCTCTACGAGTAAGGTTGATCGACCCGTCTCTGTTTCAGTGTAGGGCGCCACCGTGTGGTGCTTCCCGCCGCACGCAGTGCGGCCCTACAGTAGGAACCAAGCCCGAACTGGAGGCGGCCTGCCCTCAGGCCGCAGGACAAGCGGGGTGAGGGCACCCCGCCTCCAACAGCCATTTCTGCCGACCTCCGCTTGCCCTCCATAGCCCAACGGGCGAAGGAGGGCCCT
>JAOZSS010000017.1:8379-22859 GCA_029939545.1 Kiritimatiellia bacterium
GAGCATCTAACAATCCCACGCCAGAAAGACCTTTTCCCACCTGCCAAACTGCGGAGTTCACCCAGCCCGATCATTGCACCAAGCTGCTGCAATGACGGGAAGTACCCAATTCCTAAATACCCACGTGTCCGACGTCTTGTCCTCCATAGCCCAACGGGCGAAGGAGGGCCCTCCGGCCTTCTACTCCGGTGGCGATGGCCATTTGCCTGCCATGGCGCGCTCCACGATAGTCAGCGTTTCGCGCGGGAAGTCGCTGCGCAGCATCCACTTGATGAAGTTTGGCTCGTTCTCGATCAAGTAGCGCAGCGACGTGCCCTTCTTCTTGCTGAAGTTGAGAACCACTTCCTTGTTGGCCCATTTCAGGCGCCCGGCGCGATCAACCCAGCCCGGCTGTGCCCGGCTGCAGAAGGCATCCAGTGCCGCGACGTCCCGCGGCAAATCGCCGTAGCGGTTGAGCTGGCCTTCCAGCACGCGGATCGTCGCCATCACGTCGGCCTCCGCACTGTGCGCGTCCGCGAAATCCATCTCCCCGCAATAGAAGCGGAGCGCGGCCGAGAGATCGCGCGGCTCACGCTTGTGAAAGATCGTTTGGGCGTCGACAATCCTGCGCCCTTCCACCTCAAAGGTTAACCCTACCCGCAGAAACTCCTCCGCCAGCAACGGCACATCGAAGCGGTTGAGGTTGTACCCGGCCAGATCACAGCCATCCAGGAAATCCTGGTAATGCTGGGCGCGATCGGCAAAGGGTGGGCAGTTGGCCACGTCCGCATCCGTGATCCCGTGAATCGCCGTCGTCTCAGGAGGAATGGGAACGGTCGGATTGATCCGTTCGTCAAGGCTCTCGTACTGCCCGCCGGGCAGCACCTTGACAATCGCGATCTCCACAATGCGATCAGTTCTAATGTTGATGCCGGTTGTTTCGAGGTCGAAACAGGCCAGTGGCCGGTCAAGTGTCAGGTTGGATAATAGTTTCGTTGTCATGCGAGCCACTATAGAGTGCTTTGCGCGGTTACGCCAAGAGCAAGGTTTCGTGTTTCGGATGTCACCTGAGGCTCTGACTCCTGACTCCTGACCCCACCTTCCCTACGAATCCCCAAACAGATGCTGCCCCATGAAGGAGCAGAGCATGCCGCCGACAACGTGGCGGATCTGCTCAAGGGAGAAAGGCTTGATCATCAGCGCATTGGCCTCGAGCTCGCCGAGTGTCTGGCCCAGGTCGTGCCCGTCATAGCCGGTGGCGAAAACAACCGGCAGCTGTTTGTGCTGCTTGCGGATAGCGCGGCACACCTCAAAGCCGTCCTTGCCCGGCATGGATACATCAAGCACCGCCACGTCCACCGGATGCCTTTCCGTTACAACCGTGTCATAGGCATGTCGCCCGTTGCTGCACGGAATCACCCGCAGGCCCATCCGTTCCAGCACGCGCGTGTTCAGGTGTAGCACGTCCTGGTCGTCATCAGCCACCAACGCCGTCGCCCCCTTGAGATGACAGTCATGATGGCAACCGCACTCGCTCTCGATGGCGCGGCCGGTCAGTACGGGGCAAACACCGGCTTGAAAGGCATCACATGCCTCCCGGTGCTTCGCCTCAGGCAGACGTATTTCTCCATCCATCATTGCCGCTTCGCCTATGCTTACCCTCACCTAACCAATTCGATCCTACCCCTCCACAATCCCTCTTGCACATAGGACCTTGGGCTTACAGGAATCTCCCGATAGGTACACATACCCCAACCCAAACAAAGAGACAGGCCCCCCGCCTTCCTCCCCCTAACCCAAGCGAAAGAGAGGGGAGGCCTTCCGCAGGCCTTTGGACGCCGCAGGCGGACTCGAGCCAAGGAAGGTCTCCCCTCTCCGAAGCGTTCTTGACTCTCTCTTTCCTCTCCCCGACCATCCCCTCCATGTCCGCCACGCCCCACCAGCTTGATCTCTTCGAGGGGAGTACCTGTCTCGATCCGCAGTCGCTGCTCGACCGTCTCAATGCGGTCAGCCGTTGTCGCGTGACGTTGCGCCTCACCGATAACCGGGTCTCCATGGCGTGGATCGACTTCTCGAAAGGGGGACCCATACGCGTCTCGCTCGATGAGCAATACCTCTGGGCGCCATCCACCGTGATCGATGCCCTCTGCAATTACGTCGCCACACAGCGCAAAGAGGACTGGCAACTCGTCGCCGACTTCGCGCGCCAGGTGCCCGAGCGTCCCCGGTCCGTCACGCCACCCCGCCTGCGCAGCAAAGGCAAGGTCTTCGATCTCATAGCACTGCGTGACGAGGTCAACCGCGACTGCTTCGGCGGGGCCGTGAAATGCCGCATCGGGTGGGGACGCGCCGCGTCGCCTCGCCGCCGCAAACGCCGCAGCATACGCTTCGGCTCCTGGCATGCCCCGACGCATACCATTCGTATCCATCCGGCCCTCGATTCCGAGGTTGTCCCGTGTGAGTTCGTCCGCTACATCATCTTTCACGAGATGCTCCATGTCGTAGTACCCAGCGAGAATCGCGGCGGCCGTGTCCGCCATCATACCTCCGAGTTTCGTGCTCTTGAACGCCGCTATCCCGATTTTGAGCGGATGCAAAGACTCGGCACACAGCTCCTACACAAGCTGCCCGTGGTTACATGACCGATTCTGTCATTTTTTTGTCGGAAGGGATGGGGCGAGTTGCTACACTGTTCGCCACTTGATTCGGTCGGCACCCATGCAATAAGCTCGGCCTTGAAATCTTTATGCATATGAAGCGGCTGTTCAGAAAATCTGGTCGGGCTCGGATCATCATCCCCAGCTTCGTACTCGGCGGCCTTGCTGCCGCCGCGCTGTCTGTCGTTGCCGCCGTATTGGTCGAGCACACTGGCGATGATGTCTTCTGTGGCAAATGCCACGAGATGGATGTCTATTGCGAAACGTGGGAAACCAGCGCCCACGGTACTGCACAGAAAGGCATCCAAGTCGCGAACTGTGTCGACTGCCATTTGCCGCACGATAATCCTGTAGGCTACATTCTCTTCAAGGCCAAGAAGGGCATTCATGACGTCTCCGCCCATTTGCGCGGCATCAGGCCGGGCGGTATCTCACGCCTCGAGGCCCGCGAAGAATACACCTTCGAGTCCGGCTGCCTGAAGTGCCACAAGGAGCTCGTGGCACCCGGCATCTCCCTCAAAGCTTTCACTGCCCACCGTGACTACATGACCGGCGAGACCACCAAGAGCTGCATCACCTGTCATACGGACGTGGGCCATGGCGATCTCAAGTCAGTTCTACTGGAACAAGAAGCACACCTTGAGCAAAACGGAGGTACGGGATGATGAATAGGAAACGGATGGGTCTTTGTGTTATGGCCGCCCTCGTCTGTGGGGCTGCCGTGGAATTGATGGCCGAGGAAGCAACCATCGAGCTGGCCCTTGCGGGCAAGGCCGACCTGGTCGTGAAGCGCGGCTATACGGCCGAAGCCGCCGCGTGTGTTGAGTGTCATGCCAAGGAGACGCCCGGCGTCGTCGAAGGCTGGCGTTCCAGCCGCATGGCCCATGTCGGGGTATCCTGCTACGACTGCCACTCCGTTGAGAAAAGCTCGCCCATGGCCAGCCAGTGCTCCGGGATCAAGGGAACCGAAACCTTCATCTCGCCCATGGTGTCGCCCACGACCTGCGCGCGCTGCCATCCCGCCGAAGTCGAGCAGTTCTCCAAGAGTGGCCACGCCCGCCTTGCGGCTGTTCCGGTGGTCGATAGTGAGAAATTCAAGACCCTTATGTACAAGCTCGAGGGGGGCGAGTTCATGCATCCCGACGTGCCGGGATCGACCGCGTCAAGGTCAACCGGATGCCAGCAGTGCCATGGCACCGAGATCGAGCTCGGGCCCGACAACAAGCCCATCAACGACACATGGCCGGGTGGCGTTGGTCAGCGCTATCCCGATGGCGGCATCGGCAACTGCACCGTCTGCCATACCCGCCACATGTTCTCCATCGCAGAAGCCCGCAAGCCGGAAGCCTGCGCAAGTTGCCACCTTGGTCCGGACCATCCCGATATCGAAATCTACCTCAGCAGCAAGCACGGCCAGGTGTTCCTGGCCCATGGTGATGACTGGACATGGGACAGCCCACCGGACGCCTGGGAGCCTGGCGACTACAAGGCACCCACCTGCGCCACCTGCCATATGAGCGGTATCGGCGAACTCAAGACCACCCACAACATCAACGAACGCCTCCACTGGGATCTCGTCCATCCGAAGTCCGTTGTGCGTAGCGGCGAGCGTGGCGATGGAGAGAAGGGTCGTCCGCTCATGGAGAAGGTCTGCAAGAACTGCCATGGCCCGACCCACACGGGGTCCTTCATGGGACAGCTCGACCAAGCCGTTGCGCTCTACAACGAGTACTACGAAGGTGCCGAGAAGATGCGTGAGGAACTCGCCGCCAGGAAACTGCTCAAGGGCGACCGCTGGAGCGATGGCTTCATGGAATTGCATTACTACCTGTGGCACCACACCGGTCGGCGCGCGCGCCACGGTGCCGCCATGAACGGCCCCGACTACGCCCACTGGCACGGGTTCTTCCAGATCTTCCAGGTCTACAAAGACATGCAGGCCATCTACGACTACCGCATCAAGCACGGCGAGATCGAAGAACTCAGCACCGTGATGAATTCAGGGCCCGAATAGGCTATAACCCGTATGAGTACGACCGAGTCGCAACCGCCGCAACGTCCGCGGCTGTCGTCAATGCCATTAGCCGTTGTGCTGATGGCAGTGGCCGTTGTGCTCATGCTTGTCGGTGTGCTCCCCGTGCGTGGTGGCGGGCAGGAGGCCCTCTTTCGCTCACCCGTACTCTTCTTTGTGCTGACCCTGCTGGGAGCTTCCATCATTGCCTGCACCTTCCGGCGTAAGCTGACGCTGCGCAGTATCGGCTACCATCTCACGCACCTCAGCGCCATTGTCATCATGGTTGGCGCCATGATCGGTGCCGCCTTCGAGAAGAAGTTCAACATTCAGGTTCAGCTCGGCGACGCCCCGCTCCATAGCGTGCGAATGAGCGAGAGCGAGTCGGTCGATCTCGGTTTCGGCCTCTCGATCGAATCCTTCCGCGTCGACAAGTACGCGCCCAACCTGCGGGTGGTGAAAGGCGATAACACGGTCAGCGAGCACCGTCTCGTGACCGATGCCCAGGTGAGGGTAGGGGAGGGCACCCTCAAGATCGCGCGCGTCCTGCCGCATGCCGACATTCACGATGTCCAGCTCGATGGCAAAGCCGAACTCATCATCGGCGACCCGTCCGATCCCTTTGCGCGTCTCGCAACCGATGGCTCCGGGCCGAAAGAGGTGAAGCTGCCCGGCGGCAGTTCCCTTTTCATCGCCCGCGCCTACAACAACCTGCCTGTCATGCGAATGGGCCATGCGTTCAGGGAGACCGCTTACCCCGTCCGGCCCGGCATCATCCTGCATGTCGCGGCCAGTAACCGCATGGCCATTCTCTCCCTCGCCGCCGGCGAAGCAGCCGAGATGCTTTCCCCGTCCGATCCCGCCCATGCCCCCGAGATCCCTCCGCTGCACTACCGTTTTCCGAAGGTGACAAGCGTGAGCGTCGATGCCTCCGACAATCCGGACCTTCCCTTCGCCGCTGAACTGATCTCCGACGACGGGGCACGAACCTGGCTGATTGAAGACGGCGGACAGCTTGGCGATGATCCCGGGCGGGATGGGTATGAAGTTGTCCTCGGCCGCGCCGCCGACAAGCGCTACGAGGCCGGACTGGTTCTCGAGGTGGATGGTGATATCCTCCGGCGTGCGCTCGTGATCAACCAGCCCGTGGACGTGGCCGGGTGGCGGCTCTATCTCAACTCGTATGATTCGCAGGCGCGCCGCCACGTGACCCTTACACTGCGGCGTGATCCCGGTAACCACCTGGTCGTCGTCGGCATTCTCGGCTTGATGATCGGCACCGCGCTTATCTTCTTTATTCGGAGGCAGGCCGCATCATGAAAGCACTCATTGGCATGGCCCTGATTCTGCACATGCTCGCGCTGCTGCTCCGCTTCCTGCGCCGACCGCGCCTTGGGTTCGTCTCGTTCATGGCCGCGTCCGTCATCTGTCTGGTCGTGGTGGGGATGGATTGGGCTGCCGCCGGACAGCCGCCTTTCTCGAGCATGCACCATGTGATGGTGGTCCTGGGCGCTTGTGCCTTGCCCGCCTACGCCCTACTGGTGTTGGGACGGGGGCTCACATGGATGACGCCTGCATTCCCTCTCGCGGGAGCCATACCGCTTGTGATGGCAATCATCTTTCGGCGCGACGAGGCTTGGCATTTGGCTCCGGCCCTGCAGTCGCCTTGGTTCGTCCCGCATGTGATCGCCTACATGGTGTCCTACTCGCTCGCGCTGATGGCCTTCCTTCTGCTCGTGACCGGGTTCGTGCGGAAGAACTTTGGCGACGGCACGTTCGATGTCGGCAAGCTCGAGACCGGCAGCTACGAGATTCTCTCGGTCTCCTTCCCGCTCATGACCTTCGGCATACTTTCCGGTGCACTCTGGGCCAACCAGATATGGGGCGACTACTGGTCGTGGGACTCAAAGGAGACCTGGTCGCTTATCACCTGGTTCCTCTATCTCTGCTACTTCCACTGCCGCAAGCACGGCAAACTGCGCAAGCACGCCAACCTCGCCCACGCCCTCGCCTTCCTCGCCATGCTCACCACCTTCCTCCTCGTCAATCTCCTCCCCAAACTAGCCAGTAAACTCCACAGCTACGTCTAGTAGTTGAACAGATCCGCAATGCGGTACGCCTCGCCCGTGGCGGTGTTGAGCGCATTGCAGACCTTCGCCTTCACATTGGGTGTCAGCCGGCGGCCCTTACACGCGCGTGCCACCATCTTGTGCGTGATCTGTTCCGTGGACGCGGCCACAAGATCGTTCGCCTTCAGCTCCCGCGTGGATAGGATCTCCGCAATCGGCTGCTCGCCAAGGTTCCGCTCAATGTCGTCGTTCATCTATCGCCTCAGTAGTGTGGCGGCTTTTCCATCTGTGGGTCTGCGTCAGCCGGTTCCGGGGATTCCACCTGGTTCAAGCGTCCCTCGACCGCCTGAATCTTCCCGTTCAACCGGTCAATCTCATCATACTGCCCGCGCACCACGTCAGACAGTTCATGGACCGTCCGTTCCAGGAACGCCAGGCTACTCTCCACCTCGGTCAGTCGTTCTTCACTCATGGTGCTATTCAGGATGTCGCATTCGCCCTCCGTATACAAGCGCGTTGAGCCCACCCCGCAATATTTCTCACATTTCGCAACAAATCTGGTTGCATCCCCCGCCACGTTCCACTATCTTCCCGATTCGTTCTTGAAGAAACACCCGCATAGCGGTACCGTATTTTCATCTGAACGAGACAATTTATTGATGCGGGGTGGAGCAGCCCGGTAGCTCGTCAGGCTCATAACCTGAAGGTCGTTGGTTCAAATCCAACCCCCGCTACCAATTTCAAGGGGCTCAGAATGAACGACTTACACGTTCTTCTGAGCCGTTTCTTTTTGGCCTGAAATCGCGTCTGTGGACATTTTGTGGACGTTTTGAGGGTTTTCTCTCCGTCCACTCGCTCCCAGCAACTGGCAGGATGGCTGAATTCCTTAGGAAAGTGGCCGTTTCTGTTCCAACCGCTCCACTGGAAACTCACTGGATCAGGGCCGTGCCCTGAAGGTCGCTGCTACCTGACATCTGCGCTCTCAGCCCAGCTGTATACATGTCAGGTCGCCTGTGCCCTGATTTACTGCGCCTGATCAATTTACTTGCCAGTTAAATTGATCAGGCGTAGTGTATTGATGCCATGAACAATCTGACCACAGCCGTGCAGCAATACCTCGCCACGCTCCATGACGCAGTGCCTGAGTTTCAGCCCGCCGAATTGGCGAAGCTGCCGCTGCACCTGCGCAACAGATACTCTTTTCTCAAGGGAGTACTGTTTGGCCAGGAGTGGGTTCTGGCGATTCAGGGCGAGGATTGGGAGCCGGGAACTCCAACTGAATACAGGAAGCAGGTCCAGATCCTCGCGTCCCATGCCCAGACTCCAGTGGCTGTGGTATTCGGCACCATTACATCCACGCTCCGGAATCGGCTCATCCACGCCAAGATCCCGTTCATCGTACCGAAGACACAGGTCTTCCTGCCGATATCCTACGTCAGCCTTGCCGAACGCAACCTGAATCCCGTCTCCGCACCACAGAAACATCTGACCCCGACGGCGCAGCTCCTGGTCCTCTACGAGATCATACGGGGAGGGCTGAGCGAACTCGCATTCAAAGATATTGCCGCCACCCTCAAATGCTCTGGACCGATGGTCACCAAGGCCAGGGCGGAACTTGAATCCCGTGGCATATGCGATGTCGAGCGTTTGGGCAAGGAGACAAGGATGCGTTTCTCTGGTGGCTCTCGTGCCATCTGGAAAAGCGCTCTGCCAAGCCTTGCGTCGCCCGTGGTGAAAACACGGTGGGTTCAGTGGGATACTCCGGCTGGTAGCGCCAAACGGGCCGGACTGACCGCGCTGAGTGATCTCGCCCTAATCTCGGATGACAGCATCCCAACATATGCAATCTACAGAGCGACGTTCACCAGATTGCTAGAGAGAGGGCAGTTGCATGGGTGGGCGGACAGGAACGGGGCGCACGCGGCAATCCAGTGCTGGAGCTACGATCCGGGTCTACTCTCGGATGCGCCTCACGTTGATGCACTGTCGCTGAACCTGAGTTTGCGCAGTTCCCATAGCGAGCGAATCCAAGGCGAACTGGAGTCGCTGCTGGAGACCTTTCCATGGCGGTGAAAGGACTGGATGTTTTCCGTGAGTACTTCTCGGGCCACGAAGATTCCTTCCTCCTTATCGGTGGTGCGGCATGTGATGCATGGTTCGCAGAGCAAGGCTTGGCATTTCGCGCTACCCTCGATCTCGACATCGTTCTGGTCGTAGAAGCAATCTCGGCGAGCTTTGTCGCTAGATTCCACAGCTTTGTCGACGAGGGCGATTACACGACCAGGACCCGAAGCATCGACAGCACACCAGAATTGTATCGGTTCCAGAAACCAGCGAACGATGCGTTTCCAAGGGAGCTGGAGCTGTTCAGTCGAGGGACCCAACTGCGCGATTTTCGCGAAGATCAGCGGATCATTCCCGTGCGCATTGAGCACGCTGAAAGCCTTTCAGCCATCCTCCTTGATGATGACTACTATTCTCTCATCATGGAACACCGCAGCAAGATCGCGGGGCTTTGGATGGCTGATGCGGCGGCCCTGGTCCCGTTGAAGACGCGCGCCTGGATTGACCTGATGACTAGGAAGGAAGCCGGGGAGTCAGTGGACAGCAAGAAGATCAAGAAACACCGGCGCGATGTCTTCGCGCTAGCGGCAACACTTCCAAACGAGCCAGGTCCTAGCCTGTCAGAGCAGATTATCGCAGATCTGCTCCGGTTCCTTGATGCCTTTCCCCCAACCCATGCTGATTGGGGCGCGATCCTTGATTCAATCGCTGATGACATTGGGGGCAGGCCGCTCCCGAATGCGCTTCTTGATGCGGTAGCTCGCTATTTCCGGCTCACCAAGTGAGGGATGGATGCACCACAGTGACAGATCGCGCGATAGAGACGGAGGGTCCGTCAGTTACGAAGTTCTCCTCGCCTGAGGAGAAGATCGCGTTGTTCAGGTCTCTGTTCCGTGGCCGGGATGACGTCTACCCACGGCGCTTTGAAAGCCGAAAGACCGGCAAGAGTGGCTATAGTCCCACCTGTGCCAATGAGTGGGTTCGAGGGCTCTGCGACAAACGCAAAGTCAAGTGCGTTGAATGCCCAAGCCGTCAGTTTCTCACGGTCACCGATGATGTGATCCGGGATCACCTGTCCGGTGCTGACGCAAGCGGTCGTGATTTCGTCGCAGGTGTCTACCCGATGCTCCTTGATGAGACCTGCTACTTCCTCGCAGCGGATTTCGACAAGGAGACTTGGCGGGACGACATCAAAGCTGTGCGGCAGACCTGTGACGAGCTTGGCGTTCCGTGCGGCGTCGAACGGTCGCGTTCCGGGAATGGTGCGCATATCTGGATCTTCTTCGAAGACGCATTTCCGGCCATTCTGGCCAGGAAGCTGGGGGCACACATACTCACGGTGACAATGGACCGGCGCCCTGATATCGGTTTGGATTCCTACGACCGATTCTTTCCGAACCAGGATACGTTACCGAAAGGTGGGCTGGGGAACCTGATCGCGCTGCCACTACAGAAGCAGCCAAGAGTCAGCGGCAACACCGTCTTCCTGGATGACAGTCTGACTCCCTGGCAGGACCAGTGGGGCTTTCTTTCAGGAGCGGCCAAACTCAGCAGAGAGTGTGTTGAGACAGTTGTCGGTGGCGCAGAACGTAGCGGTAACGTCGTGGGCGTACGATTGGTCTTCGACGACGAGGATACAGGGTCGCCCTGGATGACGCCGCCGTCACGTCGACGCACTGCCCCGCAAGTAAAGGGTCCCCTCCCGAAGAAGATAGAAGTGGTTCTCGGCAACGAGATCTACATCCCCAAGGCGGATATCTCACCATCAGTGAGGAACCGCCTGTTACGCTTGGCGGCCTTTCAGAATCCAGAGTTCTACAGAGCCCAGGCCATGCGTCTGCCGACTTTCGACAAGCCGAGGATTATCGCTTGTGCTGAGGACCATCCGGAGCACCTGGCGTTGCCCAGAGGATGTCTGGACGATCTGCGGTCACTGCTGGACTCTCTGGGGGTCAAGGTACGGATTCGAGATGAACGCCTTGATGGCGACCCGCTGGATTTGGCGTTCTCAGGCCAACTGCGCCCTGACCAGGAGGAAGCAGCGTCAGCGATGATGGCCCACGACACCGGAGTGCTGGCGGCGACAACGGCATTCGGGAAGACTGTTCTTGCCGCATGGCTAATTGCTCAGCGGGGGACAAACACACTAGTGCTTGTGCATCGACGCCAATTGCTGGAACAGTGGGTTGACCGCCTTTCCTCCTTTCTTGGCCTCTCATCAAAGGAAATCGGCCGGATTGGTGGCGGGAGGAAGAGCCCCACCGGTCTGCTTGACGTCGCGCTGATACAGAGTCTTATCCGCAAAGGTGTCGTCAACGACCTCGTGGGAGAATATGGCCATCTCGTAGTCGATGAGTGTCACCATCTGCCCGCTTTCAGTTTTGAGCAGGTTGCGCGTCGCGCCAAGGCTAAGTACGTCCTCGGTCTGTCGGCCACGGTGACACGCAAGGATGGTCACCATCCCATCATCTTCATGCAGTGCGGGTCGATCCGGCATCGCGTACATGCGAAAGAGCAGGCCGCGGAACGGCCTTTTGCGCACAGAGTCATGGTTCGACCGACCTCCTTTCGCTCACAGGAGCAGGAGGAAGAGAACGCCGGCATTCAGTTTCACAAGCTGTACCAGGCGTTGATGGTTGATGAGGACCGCAACCAGCAGATTGTTGCGGACGTCATCGAGTCAGTACGTGAAGGACGCAAGCCGGTAGTCCTGACCGAGCGCCGTGAGCACCTGGAACTCCTGGCCGACGCATTGTCGCCTGTCGTTCAGCACTTGATCGTTCTAAAGGGCGGCATGGGCAAGAAGAAGTTGGATTTGGCCATGGAGCAACTGACCACCATTCCAGAGAACGAAGACAGAGTGGTTCTTGCAACGGGACGGTATCTTGGCGAAGGGTTCGATGATGCAAGACTCGATACGCTGTTTCTGACACTGCCCGTGTCATGGCGAGGGACGATCGCGCAGTACGTTGGCCGACTGCACCGCAGGCATGAATGCAAACGGGAGGTCCGCGTCTATGACTATGCCGATCTGAATGTCCCCATGCTTGCGAGGATGTTTGACCGACGTTGCAGGGGGTACGAGTCCGTGGGCTACACGATTCTCCTGCCGGCCAGTGCCGTGCCGGGTTGGCCGCCGGAAGTCCCGTTGCCTGTCGATCCCGAATGGAAGCGCGACTACGCCGCCAGCGTGCAACGGCTGATCCGCGATGGCGCGGATACGCCGCTCGGAAACCTGTTCGTTCACGCGGCACGGACTTTCCCTGCAACGGTGAAGGGTGGCGCAATCGCCCGTAGTTCCTCGGAGGCTTTCTTATACAGGCGCCTCGAAACCCTATCGGCAACGTCCGGTAGGTTTCGGCTCAACGAGAACTTGCCAATTCAATTCGACCAACGTGGGCACATGGAGGTGGATTTCCTTTGTCCGGAAGCACGGCTTGTAGTCGAGGTGGACGGACCTCAGCACTTGGCTGATGTGGAGGCATACCGACGCGACCGGCGCAAGGATGCACTGCTGCAAGAGCATGGCTACTTCGTCCTGCGATTTCTTGCCGAAGACATCGGGAAGGAACTTGATTGCGTCCTAGATACCATTCTCAGGACACTTGCCCATCGCTCACGAAAGGAAGAGATGGTTGACTGAGTCTGCTGTCAGATTTCTGCTTGCGACGCTTGGGTTAACTGTGGACACTTTGTGGACAAATGGTGCTCGGCATGCCGGGCATGGTGGTAAATGGGGAAGTTTGGAAGACGTTCTGAAAGAACGACTTAGATTCAAATCGGTGGGTTGCAAGAACTTGCGAAAACGGCCCTGAAGGCGCTCATAACCTGAAGGTCGTTGGTTCAAATCCAACCCCCGCTACCAATTTCAAGGGGTTACGCGCAAGCGTAACCCCTTCTTTTTGTGCCTGTTACGCTGGTTCCTGTGGTTTCCTCGTGGTTCCTGTCGCAACCTGGAACTGCTCGAAACTGGATCCTATAGGAAATTGTATTTTTTGAGAATCGGGAGTTGAAGGTGCTGTGGAGGGTAGGGGGATGCGGCAGATGGCCGATTTCATGAGTTTTTGGGGTGATCAGGGTGGTAATGTGAAGATACTGACGGGGTTGACGTGTCGCCTGTGAAGTCGCCGTTGCATTCTGGGCAGTAAACGACAGGGAACCCCCCTGGTTTTTCAGGCGGGAAGGCATCGACGATGATATCTTCGACCCAGTCGGTGTGGTTACAGGAGCGGCAGCGAAACTTGTACCATCGACTGGGCACGTCGTTGAAGGGGAGGCCCTCGGGGTGGGTGTCTTTCTTGTGTGGCGTCTTCGAAGAGTTCATATGCTTTGATGGTGCCATACTCCGGGTGGTGGATCAATTCCAGTTCCATGATTCGGTTGCATCGGGGGCAGAGGAGCGGGTTTCGGCCAAAGCTCTCGAAGAAGAGTTGTTCAAAGGGTTTGCGAGGTAGAACACGGAAGCTGTCCGGTCCTGTAGGCATCTCAGCGGGGAGTATTTCGGCGAGTTGAGCGCGGACCTTCCGATAGCGTACATTGCCATGCAGTCCATAGTAGCGAATGCGCTGAAAGCCCTTTGGGAGGATGTGTTGAACCATGCGCCCGATAAAGCAAAGGACCGGCAGTGTCTCAAACTTAATCTGTCCTGAGCGATGGTCTTTGTACCAGTACTGCACGGTTTTCCCGTCGTAGTCTTGAATGCGCCGAACCGAGATTGGAGGCGAGACGACATATTTGGCCAGATGTTTGGCGAGACCCTCTCCGCCGGGAGGAACCTTGTCCTTATCGACAAAGGCAACAAACCCCTTCGGGTATTTTTCCCACGCCCAGTCAATGTCCTGTTTCACGCCGGGGTCGGAGATATTCTCTTTCAGCATAGTCAGAAGATGGTACTGCCATTTGCGGTGAATCAAATCGAAAGGAATGTAGGAGACCGTCTTCCATGTGTTCTGCGGGGTGATCCCGCCCTCGGTGAGCAGGATGTGTAAATGTGGATTATAGGTGCCTGGCCGCCCGGCCGTTTGCAGGACGATGATGGATCCGATATCAAGCTTAACGCGTGCGCACGTTTCTAAGACATCAAGCAGGCATGCGTGTCCAGCTCGCATGAAAAGAGAAAGCAGAGTGTCTGGGTTGCGATAGAACCAGAGGCGAAGAAACTCTGGGACGGTTAATACGATATGGCGATAGACGACTCCGGGAAGCATGCGGCGCCCGATGAAGTCCGCCTAATGATCGCTATACACCTTGGCGCAGGAGAGGCAGAAGGAGGATTTGCAGCTGAAGGCAACGCGGTGGATTTCGCCGCAGAAGGTGCATCGGTATTGTGCGAACCCCATCTTTTCGGGATCGCCGCAGTCGAGCATCTTTTGGACAACTTCATCATGGTAGCCGGTTCCATAGATCGAGGGGTTCGCCGCCATGAATGCGGGCCAGTGGTCACGGAAGATCTGTTTAAAGGTGTCCTTGTCGATGCCGGGTTGCACAGCCATGCCTCCTGATGGCTGCGATTATAGGCATGAAAGAGATTGATGCAATGATGACCAGTTACACGGTCGATGAGAAAGTCCGCCCGAAGGGCGATATGTTCAAAAAAAAAGCGCGGAAGGAAAATGCCAGCATAGTTTTCGAGGACGAGGCATCCTTCAGACAATCGCCGACATTGCATCGTACATGGGCTGTGCAGGGCCGCCAGCCGCA
>JAOZSS010000136.1 GCA_029939545.1 Kiritimatiellia bacterium
CTACGCAAATCACTTGCTGCGAAGTGCTTACCCGGCAATGAAGCAGGCGGCCGAGTCCATTCTCAAACACCATCGCTGCCAAGAGATCGATCCAGCCTGTATTCCTGCCCAGGATCTGCTTGAACTTATACCAGGAGCCAGATGATGTCATTGGCATGCCAAGATCTCTGGCAGGCCTTCAAAGACGAGCGGGTTACGTTCTTTACGGGCGTACCTGACAGCACATTCAAGCCGTGGATGAGTTTTCTCGCAGCCTGCGAGGACCCGGCAATGAGGCACATCATTGCTACAAACGAAGGTGAAGCCACCGCCATTGCATGTGGTTACCATCTGGCAACCGGGGAAATCCCGGTTGTCTACATGCAGAACTCAGGCCTCGGCAATGCCGTCAACCCGTTGGTATCGCTGGCAGACTCCCAAGTGTACGCCATCCCTCTGATTCTCATGATCGGATGGCGGGGAGAACCTGACCGACACGACGAGCCCCAACACCTCAAGATGGGAGGCGTGCTACTACCCATTCTGCAGGATATGGGCATACCTTATACCATCATCGGCCCGTCCGAAGGCAATTCAGCACTGATCGTTGGAAAGGCCGTGATTGCTGCTCGAGAACAGAGTTGCCCACAAGCGTTAATCATCCGACATGGCGTCTTCAAGGAGTGTGTAAACAGACAGGAACCAGAGACGTATCCGACCATGTCTCGAGAAAGTGCCATACGGGCACTTCTCGGCGAGATCAATCATGATGATGTCATCGTAGCTACAACCGGCAAGACAGCCCGAGAGCTTTTCGAGCTTCGTGAGACCTTGGGTCAAGGTCACAGCAATGACTTCCTGTCCGTCGGATCCATGGGATTCGCGAGTGCCATAGCCCTCGGAATTGCCCTGAACGCGCCAAACCGAGCCATATGGGTCATAGATGGAGACGGAGCGGCCCTAATGCACTCAGGCAACTTAGCCACAATCGGTCATTACGCGCCACAGAACCTTCGCCATGTGATTCTCGACAACCACACGCATGACTCCACGGGAGGGCAGCCAACGGTCTCTCCTTCTGTGGATTTTGCGACTTTGGCCAAAGCAAACGGGTACTGTGCGGCGACCTTTGTCCAGGGAAAGACTGACTTCCTTCGCGCATTGCGGTCACATAAGGAGACCCGTGGACCGTCAATGATCACTGTTTGCGTTCGCCCCGGCGCCCGTGAGGATCTTGGACGCCCGACGATTTTCCCCACAGAAAACAAGAGAGATTTGATGGAAGTCCTTCGCGGGAGGCACAAGGTATGAGGAAGCGCCAGACCGACTTCGTTGGCCCCGGTACTATTCGCCTCTTACCGCGTGTCCTCAAGAGGTACTGTCCAAAGCGAGTGTTTCTGGTTGCTGGTTCGACATCCTACCGTGCAAGTGGGGCAGAAACCTTCGTCGGCCAAGCTCTATCGTCCACGAATACAGTCTTGCACATCGCGCGAACGCCGCTCCCCACCATCGAGGCCATCAGTGAAGCCATGACTCTTTTTCTGGAGGAGCACTGCGACATGGTCGTCGCTGTGGGAGGCGGCAAGACGATGGATATTGGAAAATCCGTTAGCGCGCTGGCTTCGCAGACACGCGGGGCAAGTGATTACGTCGTAGCAAACCGCCCCATGGCTCCCCGTTCGATTCCGATCATTGCGATCCCCACGACAGCCGGATCCGGCAGCGAGTCGACCCATTTCGCAGTAATCTACGTGAAGGGCAAGAAGTACTCTCTTACCCATAAAAGCCTGCTTCCAGACGGTGCCATTGTTGACCCCAACCTGATGCGGAGTCTTCCCGCACACATCACCGCAACGTCCGGCATGGATGCACTGTGCCAAGCGATAGAGTCCTATTGGAGTATCCATGCCACCCGCCAGTCGCGCTGGTATGCGGCCAGGGCCTTGCGGTTGGCCGCAGACAACTTGGCCACCGCAGTGCTATCACCCTCTCCTGAATCACGTATCGCCATGGCACGCGCCGCACACTTTGCTGGCGAAGCGATCAACATCACTCGAACCACGGCGTGCCACGCGATATCATACCCCCTTACGTCGCGTTTCGGGATACCGCACGGACATGCTGTTGCCGTCACAATGCCCTCCATGTTTCTGTTCAACTCGGCAGTAACAGCATCAGACGTTATCCATCCTCGCGGTCCGACATTCGTTCGTCGGCAGCTGCGGTCTCTGGCTAGAGCTTTGGGAGCGGAATCACCCGAAGGTGCCGCAAGGACCATTGAAGCCCTAATGCAGAGCATAGGACTATCGACAAGCCTTTCTGCCTTCGGCATCTCGCGGCAAGACCTGAATGACATTGTTCAAACCGGCATGACCCCGGAACGTGCAGGCAACAACCCAAGAGCACTTACTGCGAGTTCCCTGTACAGAATACTGGAGAAGCTTCTATGACCCCGCCTGGCAACGCAAGTCGCACCCGGAACCAAGGTGTCGATGCACAGCCCCCCCCTCTTCGCATCGCTTTCCTTGTCCGGCACATAACCGAATATCGGGTTGGACTCTACCAAAGACTGTCGTGCTCCCAGGACACTGAATACCGAATCTTCTGCCAGTATCTTCCCGGAACATGCACTGCGCCCAATGCACCCCCCGACTTCCTGGACGGTCTCCCCGTATCAGCTCGAGCCATGCCACAGTGGGCACTCGCTTTCAGGAACAGGACCGGTGTGCCGCTGCCGTCTTTCAGAATCCTCAGAGATCTGATGCGTTACAGACCCGATGTTGTAGTCATGGAGGGTCTCAGCAATATCGGCAATGATCTTCTCTGTCTGCCCTATCTGCTTGCGCGACGCATCCCCTATGTCTGGTGGTCACTGGGTCACATACCGTCCCAGAAACACACATTGAGGGCGCGCATGGGCGTGCCGCTGCACCGATGTTTTTTGCGGCACGCGGGGGCTGTGCTTGCATACAGCTCATTTGCCAAACGCTACATGGAATCGCTTGGGGCTAACCCCAAGAACGCCTACGTGGTCTACAACACACTCGATGAACGGAAGCTTCTCGCCCAGATCGAGAACTGTAGGCATAAAGCCAGCAGACTGGCTGAACAGTGGGGGCTGAAAGGGCGGCCTGTGGCCGTCTTTGCGGGCACAATCAATGCCGGCAAGAGACTAGATCTGCTGATCAGTGCATTCGCCAACGTTAGGAAAGAGATGAAGACGGCAGATCCAGCTCTTGTCGTGATTGGCGACGGCCCCGCTCGCGCAGCCTGTGAAGCTCAGGCGGCCAAGCTCGGGATAGACAGCGACATCTTCTTTGCAGGACGACAGGATGAAAATGCCTCCGCCTACTTCCTGCTGGGAGACATGTGCGTTCTCCCTGGCTTGGGAGGGCTCGCCATCAACCACGCCTTCGCACACAGCCTTCCCGTCATCTGCGGACGCGCCGATGGCTGCGAAGAAGATCTGGTATTCACGGGAAAGACCGGTGTTCGACTGAAGGAAGTCAGCGAGGATACCTTGACTGAAGCTACAATCCGCCTTCTGTCTGATCTGCCCGCAACTCACCGCATGGGAGAGAACGCTCGTGACCTCGTCACAACATCAATCACTATGGACAACTTCGCCGATACAGTCCTGACGGTCGCCCAGCATGCATATAGCACGACCAACCCAAGGCAATGACAACTCAGTCCCCGATGCCCCGTTTCCGCCACCAAAGTACACCCCGCACCACGGCCCATACAAGCAAGATCCCGCACATCGACATCGCCGCGATGAAGCGCCACCAGTATGGCCGATATCGAAAGACCACCTCATGCTGCCCCATCGGCACTCCTACACCGCGCATGACCACATTGCAGCGCAGAAGCTGAGCGGATTCGCCATCGACCGTAACCTTCCAGTCTTTGTGGTAGGCATCATTCACCACCAGAACACCATCCGTCGGAGCATTCACGGCAACCCGAATAAGTGTCGGCTTGTACTTCTCAACCTTCGCAGCAGAAGGCCCCACGCCGGACACGTCTGCATCCGGCGCACCCTCGACCAGTGCTTTCGTTCCCGGATTCCACGCATCACTGGTCAACCAACTCCACGCTTCATCACCGATCACGGTTTTCCAATCCGGGTAGAAAACGACCTTGGGCAAAGCAGCCTTGAACTCGACCAACGAATACGCACCGCCCCCCGCGGGGCCACGGCTTTCTGCCCGGCCACCATACGCATCAAACGTGTCTGCGACCTCGAATGCTGGATGCTGCGCGAGCGATATTAGCTCCTTGGAGTCTCCCAGTATGAAGCGGGTATTCGTCAGCTGCCACAAACGAAACGCGTTCGTGGATAGAGCGCTGTAGAGCTGCTGTGCTTCAGCCGATAGAGTTCGCCGCCGTCCAGGTTCGAGCATATCAAGCCCGTGATGCTCAAAGCTGCCCCGAAAATCCCCAAAGCGATCCAACTGAGGAATCCGGTATGACACCCGACACGGCCCCGATGCCATGATCTTCTCTGCGATGGAATTCGATTCATACCGGCTACTGACGTCTCGAACCCGCACATACTTGCGAGCAACAACCGTCAGGTCAGTCAGCAATGCCACAGACACCAGGCCAATCGCCCAGAACAGTGCCTTTCGCGAGTTTCTCATGAAGCGAGCCAAACCAAAAACACCCGCCACCACCAGAAAGAGTACCATGCCATGAAGAAGGGCACCGCGCATGGTTTGAAACATCACTGCCGTATAGCGCCCGAAACCTAGCTGCTGCCAATACGATTCCAAGCCCGGTCTGAAGCTGTGAAGCAGCAACATTCCGCCAAGCAGCACAACGGCCATGACCAAGCCCGCGACCCAGAACCCCGTGAATCGGCGGCGCATAGCCGAGGCTTGCGTTCGCAGGTCTGTGAAGAACCGATCAAGCCCGAACGCAAATAGAAATGCTAACGCTATCTCGCAATAGTGCAGAAACTTGATCGGCGCGCGGATCTTGTCGCAGAAAGGGATCGAGTAGAAGACTCGATAAACAGGGGAATAGCGCCCAAGAGCGAGCAGCAAACCAATCACAAAGACGGCCACAAAGAACCAGACTTCAGCGACACCAAACGATATTCCTCCGTGAGACGTACCGACGGCATCCACCTCGCCGTCTTTCGCATGTCGAACCCCGCGCCTCCCTCGCTTTTTCACTAACCACACAACCGCATAAACAGCAAAGACAAGCTGCAGCACACCCATATAGACCGTATGCTGCTTCAGATTCATCAGCCCACGCCGACTCTCCTCCCACCCTAGCGTCCGCCCCACACGCCCCCAATACGGTCCCTGCGGGTTCCCCGTGTCGTGGCCATACACTCCAGGCGCGATGAACTCGACCATTTCCTCCGGCGGCATACTCCAATTCGTCGCATACTCCCATTGGTCCCTCTCGGCACTCCCACGATCGATGTCCCGGTTGGGTACGACCTCGGCAAAGAGGTGCCCGAAGAGAGACAGAGAGAAAGGAGCAAAGACGAGCAACGTGACAACAGCACCAAGAGCTATCTGACCGGTGTGCCGACCACCTCCGGAATGTCTGGGCCAAGACTTCACGAACCGCAGTACCGCGTAGGGCGCAAGAACCAGGCACAAGAGCCCCATTACATCCGGCTGAGCCATCAGCCCAAACGCGCCGCAAATACCTATCATCGCGAAGTGAAAAAGCGACTTGCGCTCAAATCCACGGTCAATCAGTCCAAAGAGAAACACGGCATAGGGCAGCATGTTGAACATGCTGCGATGCCCCGCCGCAATGAGCGTGAATAGATATCCCGAATAGGCCAACGCAAGAGAGGCCAACACCGCACTCAGCCAGCGCACACGCCTTCCACGAAGGAAGTAGAGCGAAGCAAGCACAAGAAGAAGCGTGTCCAAGATGTAGACGGCCACATGATAGATGAGCGGAGGGAGCAGAATCGCAAGAGCTTTAGAGGGATGAAATGCCCTCCCGCTGTGTCCCTCACCATACCCGACCTGACTCCAGACCCCCCAGAGCCCCTGCAACACTCGCCCCCCATGGCCATCCGCATAGTAAGGAACGCAGTCAGGAGCAAACAACGTTCTGTCGGGGGTGAGAGGCTGCCAGAAAACACGGAGTGTTGCGGTAAACGCGACACCAACCACTATTAAGGTCTGTACTCGTCTGCTGGCCCAGAAACACATTCGATAAACTCTATGCATCTGTTCTCCTGTAGTCAACCTAGCAGTTCGATTCTACAGGGAATTCAGCACAGAGACCTCAGCATGGCTGTGCCTGCCCGACCAGCGGAGACTGTTGCAATGGCTACGGGCTACTGATGTGGGGCCGTAGTGACGGCGTGCAACACCCCTCACTCCGCACGTCTAATGGCATGTATGCTAGGGGAAGATCAGGACGCATACCCGAGCCTTGCTGATGTGGAGAAGGCGATATCGGCACAGCTTGAAGGAGGGTCGACTTCGGAACACCGATGCTTCTCAAGTTGCGACATTCTGAGATCAACGGGATACCCAAGGAAGTCTGCCAGTTGCGTTCGGACCATTTCAGGACTGATAAGGATGTCCTCGAACTTGATCTGCAGATAGTTAATCCCAGACCTCTTTAGCTCCAAGCACCTGAGATTCGCATTCGCCCAAAGACATGACTCCAAGTACTCCCGCTTGGCTTCCATCTGTGCGCCTGTCAGTGAGGCGAGGTCAACGGCCTGTCCATCGAGATCTCGATGAGTTTTGGCGGAGTTGAACCACAC
>JAOZSS010000137.1 GCA_029939545.1 Kiritimatiellia bacterium
ATAGGCCTCTGTGGTTGCGGGTTCGGGTTGAGGTTGATCAGACGGATCTGTCTGATCGGGCTTCGGCCAGAATTCGTCAACCAGGGCGCTCTGGATGCCGGTTTCCATGGGTTCAAAACAGTCCGCCAGAATGGTCCAGCCCAGGTCGAGGGCTTGCTCAAGCGGGATGTTGACCGTGAGATCCATCATCTCCTTTTCGAAGCGGTCACCGTACTTGAGGAGCTTGGCATCCCAATCACTCATGCGGAAGCCCATGGACTGCTTCTCGAGCGTCTCGCGGTAACCGGCGTAGAGCTGGATCAAGGTGTTCATGATGGCGCGGTGGTCGTCGCGGGTATCGCCGTTGACCTGCTGCTTGAGTCGGCTGAGCGACCCGAAAGGCTCAATGCGGCCGTTACGGAGGTAAAACTGCCCCTCGGTGATATAGCCGGTGTTATCGGGCACCGGGTGGGTCACGTCATCGCCCGGCATAGTGGTGGCGGCCAGAATCGTGATGGAACCGGAGCCCTCGAAGTCGACCGCCTTCTCGTAACGCGAGGCGAGCTGACTGTAGAGATCGCCGGGATAACCGCGGTTGGAGGGAATCTGTTCCATCGTGATGGCAATTTCCTTCATGGCATCCGCAAAGCTGGTCATATCGGTCAGGAGCACGAGGACGCGCTTGCCTTCGAGGGCGAACTGTTCGGCCACGGCCAGGCTGATGTCCGGCACGAGCAGGCATTCCACGATGGGGTCGGACGCCGTATGGACGAACATCACCGTACGCGAAAGCGCGCCGCTCTCTTCCAGTGTGTCGCGGAAGTAGAGGTAGTCGTCGTGCTTGAGGCCCATGCCGCCCAGGACGATCACATCGACCTCAGCCTGCAGCGCGATACGCGCCAGGAGGGGGTTGTAGGGTTCACCGGCGCGGGCGAAGATGGGGAGCTTTTGCGATTCGACCAGCGTGTTGAAGACGTCGATCATAGGAATGCCGGTACGCACCATGTTCTGTGGAATGATGCGCTTGGCGGGGTTGACCGACGGCCCCCCGATATCGATCAGGTTCTCGGTCAGCACGGGGCCGTTGTCGCGCGGATTGGCGGCACCGGTGAAGATGCGGCCCAAGAGGGCGTCAGAGAAGGGGACCTGCATGGAGTGACCCAGAAAACGCACTTGGGCGTCCGTGGCCACGCCGCGTGAGCCGGCGAAGACCTGGAGGGAGACTTCGTCGTCCTGCAGTCGAATGACCTGCGCCAGCGAGTTGCCACTACGTGACGTTACCTCGGCCAGCTCGCGATAGCGAACCCCCTCGGCACGGATGTTGATCACATTGCCAGCAATGTTATGAACGTGGTGATAGACCTTATGCATTGACCGTGACCTCCGCAACCATCTGCTCCAGGCGCCCCTGGATCTCTTTGAATGTCTCTGAATCCATCTCGGCGCGGTTCCAGTCGCGCGTTGTCTGTGTCAATTGGTGGAAGAAGCGCCGCGCCGCGGCCTTGTCTTCAAACTGCAGACTGGCGTTCAGGAAGCCGGTCATGACCCCGTAGACATAGTGTTGGCGCTCGGCGGGGGTGGCCCCATCAACTGGATCGAAGGCGTCTTGCTGCAGGTAGGTGCCGTCGAGGTATTCGGATTTGAGGTAGAGCACGAAGTCATCCTGCGAGGTACCTTCCTCACCGACCACTTTCATCATCTGGCCGATCTCATTGCCGCGCCGCAGGATCGAGCGACCGACTTCGACGGCCTCCGAATCCACAACGCTCTCGTACTTGCTCCAGCTATCGAGCGGGTCGATGGCGGGGTAGCGCCGTGCATCGGAGCGGGCACGCGAGAGACCGTGGAAGGCACCGACCACCTTGAGGGTGCCCTGCGTCACCGGTTCGTCAAAGTTGCCGCCGGCCGGGCTGACCGTCCCTCCAATCGTGACCGAGCCGGTACTGCCATCCTTGAGCGTGACCACGCCGCCGCGCTCATAGAAGGAGGCGATGACGGATTCGAGATAGGCAGGGAAGGCTTCTTCGCCCGGAATCTCTTCGAGGCGACCGGAGGTCTCGCGCAGGGCCTGCGCCCATCGGGAGGTGGAATCGGCCAGCATGAGTACGTTCAATCCCATCTGGCGGTAATAGGTTGCCAGCGTGACACCGGTGTAGACCGAGGCTTCGCGGGCGGCCACAGGCATGGAGCTGGTGTTGCAGATGATGATCGTACGATCCATCAGCGACTTGCCGGTACGCGGATCGCTCAGTTCGGGAAATTCGCGCAGGGTCTCAACCACCTCGCCGGCGCGTTCGCCGCAAGCGGCCACGACCACGATATCGACATCGGCATGGCGACTGGTGAGCTGCTGCAGCACGGTCTTGCCAGCACCAAACGGACCCGGAATACAGTAGGTCCCGCCGCGGGCGACAGGGAAGAAGGTGTCGATAATGCGAATTTTGGTGACGAGCGGCTCGGTCGGACGCAGACGCTCACGGTAGGCCAGGATCGGAACCTTGACCGGCCACTTCTGAAGCATCGTGACGTCAAAGGTATTGCCGTGCTGATCCTTCAGCGTCGCGATGGTGTCCTCAATTGTTAAGCGGCCTGCCGCGGCGACGGATTCAACCGTGCAGATGCCGTCCACGCGGAAGGGAACCATGATACGGTGCGTGAAGATCCCTTCGGGCACGGAGCCGAGCTCTTCGCCGGCCGAGACGGTGTCGCCCACGGCGGCGGTGGGGGTGAAGTCCCATTTGGCCTCGCGGTCGAGGGCGTTGAAATAGGTGCCACGCTGTAGGAAGAAGCCACACTTCTCAGCTAGCTGGGGCAGGGGATTCTGCAAGCCGTCGTAGATTTGGGTCAGGAGGCCCGGTCCCAATTCAACCGAGAGCAGCTCGCCTGTGAAATCGACCGGATCCCCCACGGAGAGACCGGCGGTATCTTCAAAGACCTGCATGTCGGAGCGATTGCCGCGGATGCGAACGATCTCGCACATGAGGCGCAGGTCACCCAGGCAGGCGTAACCCACCTCGTTCTGACCGACGGCTCCTTCGAACTCAACGGTGATCATGTTGCCGTTGACGCCCACAATGGTTCCAGTTGTCTGACTCATTATTTGTGTTCCTCTTCAGCCGCATCGCGCTGCAGCAGTGTCTCCACTGCGGCGGAGCCGACCTCCTTGTCCATTCGGGCCCATCGTTCCAGGATGCTGAGTTGCAGGCCGTAAGCCAGTATGGCGCGCCCGGTAAAGGGGTCAAATCCAGCCAGCTCCTCGATGCACTCCCATCGAATCTGATCCAGCGCCTTTTCGCGCGCAAGGGGGTTGGGTTGGCTATAGGCCTCACTTACGGCGTTCTCAAGGGCCGTGTCAGAGCCCTCTATTTCGCGCACATGGGCATTCGGCTCCTTGTGCATCCGCTCGGCCCGCGTGCGGGCCAGGGCATTACGTAGCTGGCCATCGGTGCTCTGCCAGTCGCGCACAAAGGGATGCAGCTCCTGAGTGGGTTGTCGGTCAAGCATCCCATCCAGTGCCGCCATGTCTCCCGCCGTGAGGTGATCTACGCACCGCTCTCGAAAGTCCGCCACCGAGAAGGGGGGGGGGCGATCGGGCATCAGCATGGGGAGTGTGGAGGCAAAGTAGTAGTAATAGCTCATCAGGCGGCGGCACCCTTTATGATATCGGCCAGATCGGTGCGCAGCAGGGCGCCGAGCGCCTCGGCAACGGCCTCACCTGTAAAATCATGTTCGACCTCTGTATCGGTCACCGCCACCTTGAAGCCGGAGGCGATAGCAGAGCTGCCTTCAATCGTGAGCCCACTGGCCAGCTCGGACTGAAACTTGCTGGCGAGGTAGGCCGTGACATCGGCGCGCTGTGCGTCGCTTAGTGTGATGGCCAGGCGTGATCCGGAGGCGTCGGCCTTTACATAGCTCTCGATGAGTGTCGTCACGCTCGCGCGGATGGTCTCGATGTCAAGGGCCTGGGCGACCTCCTCGGCTGCGATACGGGCGAAGATGGCGGCCACGTTGCGTTCTACTGAGAGAATCACGTCACGCGCGGCTTGGTCGAGCGCCTTGGCCGAACGCCGTTCGAAGGCCTTGCTGTCTTCCTCAGCCTTGGCCATGAGGGCGGCGGCCTGAGCGGCGGCATTCTTGACTAGTTCAGCGGCTTTGGCCTCGGCATTCTTGACGATTTCGTCGGCCTTGGCGTTGGCCTTGTCGACCCCGTCCTTTTCGATGCGTTCCAATAGACTCTGCAGTTCTTCGCTCATTGTCGTGGTCCCGGTTGTGGTGTTCTAGTAGAAAACTCTCAGTGTCGCCTTTCAGCCTTTCAGACACAACGCGCTACCAGAGTGTGGCAGGCGCGAGGCCACGAGCTATCGCAATATTTCCAGTAGGCCCAAGCGCTTTGCTGGATAAACTATTCAGTAGGCTTCGTTGCACAGGCATCCAGCGCGGCCAGCTTGCTCAGTAGGTCATATTTAGCCAGGGCCTCTTTGTCGGCCTGGGCCATCAAGGCTTTCGAGTGCTCCGGCTGCGTCTTCTGCAGAATCCGGAAACGGTTCTCCTTGAGGGCCTGTTCGCTGAACGCCATCGTGGGAGCTTTGCTGTCGAGCTTCAGCGGGTTCTCGCCCTTGTCCGCCAACTCTGGGTTGTAGCGGTAGAGCGGGAAGTGACCACTGGTCACGACTTCCTTCTGGTTTTCCAGTCCCTTCTCCATGTTGATCCCGTGTGCAATACAGTGGGAATACGCGATGATGAGGGAGGGACCGTCATACGCTTCGGCTTCGACGAAGGCTTTCACGACCTGGTTGGCGTTGGCGCCCATCGCGACAGCCGCCACGTAGATGTTGCCGTAGGTCATGGAGATCATGCCGAGATCCTTCTTGCCGACCGGCTTGCCGGCGGCAGCGAACTTGGCCACGGCACCTAGCGGGGTGGCCTTGGAGGCCTGGCCGCCAGTGTTGGAGTACACTTCCGTGTCCACCACCAGGACGTTCACGTTGCGGCCGGAGGCCAGCACGTGGTCGAGACCGCCGTAGCCGATATCGTAGGCCCAGCCGTCACCACCGAGGATCCAGACGGACTTCTTGACAAGATAGTCGGCCACCGAGAGGAGTTGGCGACATTCGCTGCAGTCACACGTCTCGAGGGCGGCCTTGAGGTCGGCCACGCGGGCACGCTGTACCTCGATGGCTTCCTGGGTCGACTGGTCGTTGCCGAGTACGGCCTGCAGCAGCTCCTTGGGTGGCGTTGCGCAGGGGCCGTCGTCGGCCAGTAGTCGGTTGACCAGCTCATCGGCGTAGGTCGCAAGGCGATCGACGGTGAGGCGCATCCCAAACCCGAACTCCGCGTTGTCTTCGAAGAGGGAGTTGGACCATGTGGGGCCGCGCCCGTCTTCACGCTGACAGTATGGGGTGGTGGGCAGGTTGCCGCCGTAGATCGATGAGCATCCCGTCGCGTTGGCGATATAGGCACGGTCGCCGAAGAGCTGCGAGAGCAGCTTGACGTAGGCCGTCTCGCCGCAGCCGGAACAGGCACCGGAGAACTCGAACAGCGGCTGGCAGAACTGGCTGCCTTTGATCGACTCGCGATTGTAGAGCGATGCATCCACGAGCGGGATGCCGAGGTAGAAGTCCCAGTTGGCCGCTTCGCGCTCTCTGATCGGGATCTGCTCGACCATCGTGATGGCCTTCTTGCCTGTGGGTTCCTTGGTCTCCTTGTCGCGCTCAATGCCCGGGCAGCGCTGAACACAGAGGCCGCAACCGGTGCAGTCTTCCGGCGCAACCTGGACCACGTACTTCTTGCCTTCCATGTCTTTGCCCTTGGCATCGACGCACTGGAAGTCTTCGGGTGCGCCCTCAAGGTGCTCTTCATCGAAAGCCTTGACGCGAATGGCTGCGTGCGGACATACGAGCGAACACTGTGCGCACTGGATACAGAGTTCCTTGTTCCACTCCGGAATCTCGAAAGCGATATTGCGCTTCTCGTATCGGGTGGTGCCCGTCGGCCAGGAGCCGTCGACCGGCATGGCGCTGACAGGCAGCGAGTCGCCGTTCTGGCTCATGATGACGCCGGTGACGTTCGTGATGAAGTCGGGCGAACCGGCCGGTACGGGCGGCGGTGTGGTGAGGTTGTTGGCCGGGGCATCCGGTACGGTAACCTCCAGCAGCGCACCCACGGCGCCGTCGACGGCGCGGTAGTTCATCTGGACGATCTCGTCGCCCTTCTTTCCGTAGCTCTTCTTGATCGCTTTCTTGAGCGACTCAATCGCCTTGTCGGTCGGCAGAATGCCGGAGATGGCGAAGAAACAGGTCTGCATGATCGTGTTGATGCGCGCGCCCAGGCCCAGCTCCTTGGCCAGGTGGATCGCATCGATCACGTAGAATTTGATCTTCTTGTCGATGATCTGCTGTGCCATTTCGTCAGGCAGGTGTTGCCACGTGTTCTCGGTGCCATAGGGGCTCGCCAGCAGGAAAACTGCGCCTTCCTTGGCATTGGCCAGCATGTCGTACTTCTCGAGGAAGGAGAAGTTGTGACAGGCCACGAAGTCTGCCTTGGTGCAGAGGTAGGGGCTGCGGATCAGTTCGGGGCCGAAACGCAGGTGCGAGGTCGTGATGGCCCCGGCTTTCTTCGAGTCATAGACGAAGTAGCCCTGCGCGTAGTTGTCGGTATCCGATCCGATGATCTTGATCGAGTTCTTGTTGGCGCCGACGGTGCCG
>JAOZSS010000002.1 GCA_029939545.1 Kiritimatiellia bacterium
GGCTGCTCGAGGAGTTTCCGGGTCGGCTCGAAATGGTCGACTACCTGCTGAAAAAAGGTATTGATGCCTTCCCCGGCGGAGAGAAGCGGTATTCCACGGACGGGAACCTGGCTGGGCTCTCGCATGAAGCCGAGGATCTGGAGAGTCTGGAAACGCCTGCCACCATCGTGGAGCCCACCATGGGTGTCTGGCCGGACCAGGCCCCCGACGCGCCCGAGAACGTTGAGGTACGGTTCGAAAAGGGCCGTGCCATGGCGCTGAACGGGATCAGCATGGAGCCGCTCGAGCTGATGCAGGAGGCCAACAAGATTGCCGGCCGGAACGGCGTGGGCTTCAAAAACGCGCTTGAGAACCGGATCATCGGAACCAAGAGCCGGGGTGTCTACGAAGCCCCGGGTATGGAATTGCTGGGAAGTACGCTGACGATGGTCTACCAGGCCACGATGGATCGGCGGGCGCTGGGACTGTTCCAGACGCTTTCAAAACTCGTGGCTGACCAGGTGTACGACGGTCGGTACTACGACCCTTCGACCCGTGCCGCGCTGGCGGCAATCGACGTACTGGCGAGTGCGGCAACGGGTACCGTCAACGTAGCGCTCTACAAGGGCAACATCCTCTTCAACAGTCTGACAGCCTGTCCTGCTTCGCTCTACAACGAGGCGGATGCGTCAATGGAGGCGAGCGATGGCCTCAACCCGGCAAGCTCACAAGGCTTCGCGGAAATCCAAAGCGTAGAAGCCCGCGCCCTGGCACACGCCGGCCAGATTCGGAAGTAGATGGGGTGCCACCGCGTGGAGCGGCGACCGGATCATCGTTCTGGAAGATGGCCGCATCACGCAGATGGCCCCCCATCACATTCTCATTGCGTGGGAAGGGCTAATTGCCATATCTACGAGTAACGGGACGCATGGTAGCTTTATGACACAGCAATCGGCATCAGAATCGAAGGCAGGGAGGTTTGGCACCTTCGGAGGGGTGTTCACGCCCTGCACGTTGACGATTCTGGGCGTGATCATGTTTCTCAGGTTCGGCATGGTGGTCGGGAACGCCGGCATCCTGCATGCCATAGGGATCGTGCTGGCCGCCAAGCTGATCACGATGCTCACGGCTCTGTCTCTTTCCGCCATGGCCACCAATACACGCGTCCGGGGGGGCGGTGCCTATTTTCTGATCAGTCGGTCGCTGGGTATCGAGTTTGGCGGGGCGATCGGGGTGGTGTTCTATCTCTCGCAGGCCATATCCGTGGCGCTCTATATCATGGGCTTCACTGAGGCGCTGCTGGCTGTGGTGCCCTCTCTGGCGGCCATGCACGTGGTGACCGCAACGGCCATCAATGTGGCTGTCTTCGTCTGCGTCCTTATAGGGGCGGGATGGGCCATCAGGATTCAGTACGCTATTCTGGTGCTTCTATTGATGTCGATTGCCTCGTTTGCTGTCGGCGCCGTTACCTCCTGGAGCCCCCAATTGCTCGCTGAGAATATGGGTGCCAGCTATGAAGCAGGGCAGGGGTATTGGACGGTGTTTGCCATCTTCTTTCCTGCGGTCACCGGGATCATGGCCGGGGCCAACATGTCTGGCGATCTGAAGGATCCCGGGCGCTCTATCCCGCGCGGCACGCTATGGTCCATCGTGTTCACCGGCGCGGTGTATCTGGCCTTCGCTGTTTTGCTGGGGGGCGCAGCGGAACGGGCGGATTTGCAGGCGCATTCGATGATCGTGTCCAAGATCGCCTGGATTCCGGCCTTGATTGTCGCAGGTGTTTTTGCGGCGACTCTGTCGTCAGCCCTTGGCAGTATGATGGGCGCTCCACGTATCCTCCAGGCGTTGGCGCGTGATCGTGTCCTGCCTGTTTTGAGGCCATTCGGCAAGGGCAGCGGCCCGGCAGGCGAACCGCGGCGTGCCATCATCGCGTCATTCGCGATTGCACAGGCGGGGCTGATGCTGGGCGATCTAAACGCTATCGCGCCGGTGATCACGATGTTCTTCATGATCACTTACGGGGCTATCAACGTGGCAACTTTTGCGGAGGCCTATAGTGGCAACCCCAGCTACCGTCCGACGTTCCGTTGGTGTCACTGGTCGCTCTCCCTGGTGGGGGCCGTGCTGTGTGGCGGGGTGATGCTGCTGATCAATCCGTTGTGGGCGATCATCGCGGTGGTCACCATGTTTGCGATTCACCGCTATCTTGTGCGTCAGGAGTTGGAGGCGTCCTGGGGCGATGTTGTGAGCGGAGCGGTGCTTGAACGCGTGCGGCGAGACCTCTTGCTGCTCGAAGAGAATCACCACCATACCCGCAACTGGCGCCCTGCCATCCTGGTCTTGGGGGGGGGCACGACAGACAAGCTTCATTTGTCTTCTGTGGGACGGCGTCTTGCGGGGCCACATGGATTGCTCATGCTTGGCCAGGTGTTGGTGGGTAATCCGGATGAGCTGCTGGAGCGGCACACTCAACTGGAACACCGTTTGCGTAAACGGATAGCCGATAACCGGCTGGAGGCGTTCCCCTTGGTCATCATTGCGCCGTCGCTGACCGGTGGCGTATCGTCCTTGATCCAATCCGGCGGCATTGGGGCCGTGCGCCCCAATACGGTTCTTTTGGGCTGGAACAGCAACGTGGAGCAGCGGCCAGAGTTTGAGGAGAACCTCCGGACCGTCGTTCGGCTTGGGCGCAGCATGGTGATTTTGCGTGCGCTTGCCCCCCCCGACGATGTTCGGACGTTGCCTCCGGGCACCGTAGACGTGTGGTGGCAAGGCAAGGGGCCCAATGGCCACCTGATGCTGCTTCTGGCACATATTTTATGCAGTACACATGATAGGCGCGGACGCACGATTCGACTGATTCGCATGCTGCCGAACGAAGCAGGGCGAGAGGAGACGCTGGCGCATCTCAGGCAGCTTTCAGACGAGGTGCGTATTCCCTGTGAAGCCGTTGTTGTGATCGGCCCTGCCTTCTCGCCCATGCTGCTCTCAGAGAGCGCAGGCGCCGCGCTCGTATTGCTTGGCATTGCCGACCCGTGCGAACATGAAGGCGGGTTCGTGGATCACCTGAATGCGCTCGTCGGCGATCTTCCGAATGTTCTGTTCGTGTATAGCGCCGGCGGCATGAGCCTGCATGTCTGAGCACTCTACCTCTTCCAGAATCCCGGTAGCAGGACAATCAAGACCGTATAGAGCTCTAGTCGGCCCAATAGCATCAGGAGCGTCAGAAACACCTTGCCACCTGCTGGGATCGCGCTGTAGTTCTGAACCGCCCCTACGCCACCCAGTCCCGGCCCGATATTGCCGAGTGTCGCGATGACCGATGTCACCGCGGTCTGCAGGTCCGGCGTGAACAGCGTCATCACCAGGGAGCCGACCGCAAACACCAGCACAAATACGATGAAGAATCCCGAGATGTGAGAGATCACTTCCTGCGGTATGGGCTCGCCGCCGATCTTCACCTTCACGACCGCCTGCGGCTGCATGAAGAGCGTTATTTCACGTACAACTTTCTTAAGGAGGACCAACACGCGTATGTTCTTCATGCCGCCGCCCGTCGAACCGGCGCAGCCACCGATGAACATAAGGAGCACGAGCACCACCTTCGTTGCACCCGGCCAGAGGTCGAAGTCCTCTGTGCAGAAGCCTGTCGTCGTCATAATGGATGTCGACTGGAAAAACGCCGCCCGAACGGCGTGCCCGAAGGATGGATAGACAGTGCGGTAAATGCTCAGAATGATCATGACCGTCGCCGTCAGCCAGGCCCCGAGGTAGAAGCGGAACTCGGGATCGCGGAAGTAGCACAGCGGCCGACCGAGCAACGCGCGATAGTTCAGTGCAAAATTGGTGCCCGCCAGAAACATAAACACGATGATGACGGTCTCGATGTAAGGGCTGTTGTAGGCGGCCACGCTGGCGCTTCGTGTGGAGAATCCTCCGGTTGCCATGGTGGCAAAGGCATGGCAGAAGGCGTCAAACCAGTCCATGCCGCCCAGGCGGAGCAGGGCGGCTTCGGCTACGCAGAGGAACACGTAAACACCCCACAGGAGTTTGGCCGTGGTCGCGATGCGAGGCGTCAGGCGGTCCTTCGACGGGCCGGGCATTTCGGCCCGGTAGATCTGCATGCCGCCTACGCCGAGAAAAGGGAGGATCGCCACACAGAGGACCAACACCCCCATGCCGCCGAAGAAATGGGTCATCGCACGCCAGAACAGAACGCCGCGGGGCACGGCCTCCAAGTTGGACAGCACGGATGCCCCCGTGGTTGTGAATCCCGACATCGTTTCGAATAGTGCGTCCGTCGGGCTGGTGATGACGCCGGTCAGCATGAAGGGCAATGAACCCAGAATGGCTGCTGCCAGCCAGCCGAAGGTTACGATCCCGAACCCGTCCCGTCGCGACAGCTCCACCGGCCCCCGCGTCAGAAGGAAGAGCACTATCCCTGTTGCCAGTACAATGCCGGACGATGCCAGCATGCCGATCCGCGCCTGCCACGGATCTGCATAGTGCCAGGCAATGCCCGCGCACAGGCCGATGGCCATGCCCAATACGGCCAACATAATCGCAATGAGGTGCAATACCGGTCTCAGGTTCATGATCAGTGTTCTGTTCTTGTGTTGTTACCCGCCACGCCCGGCACAAGGTGCCGGGCGCACTCTGGTTATCTCTTGAACATGTTCTGCACGCGTCCGACATCTGCCGGCAGGGCAAAGATGACGAGTTGGTCACCTTCCTCCAAGGTCAGATCGCCGGTGGGGATATGGATCGTGTCTCCCCGCAGTACTGTGGCAATTAGGCATTCGCCGGGCATTTTCAGCTGGCTGATGGGCTTGCCTGCCCAGCGGTGCCCTTCTCGTACCACAACGTGCAGCAGTTCGCCTGGTGCCTTGTGCAGCCAGGTGGCCGCCCGGACATGTTTGCCTCGAACGAAATGCAGGATCGCGTTAGTCATGGATAGGTGCGGACTCACCACCCGGCTGAGGAGCCCGAGGTTGCGGATCACCGGTACATATTCGGGTTTTGAGACCAGTGCCACCGTGAGGGGCGCGCCCAGCTTATTGGCGAGCATGCAGCTAATAATGTTGAGTTCCTCGTCCTCGGTGATGGCGATAAAGGCCGTGTTCGTTCCGAGGCCCGCGTTTACCAGCATCTCCTGATCGGAGGCGTCACCATGCAGCACCAGCGTCTTGTGCAGAACATCGCAACACTCCTCGGCCCGCGTGGCGTCCCGCTCAAGCAGCACCGCCGGAATCGACGCGGCTTCCAGTCTGCGAGCCAAATCCAAGCCCAACCCCCCGCCGCCGGCGATCACGCTCTTGCCGAAGGCATGTCTGCCCGGATAGACCCAGTCAAGGAACTGACTCAAATCACCAGGCAGCACGGCCACATAGAGGTCGTCGCCGACCTCAAAACGTGCGTTACCACGGGGCAGAAAGGAAACATCGCCCCGCAAAGCTGTGATGAATCGTACCCGTGCGATGAGATTCGCCACGGCCCCGTCTGTGTCTGCCTGGGCGGGCATTTGTCGGACCTCTGAGACACTCGTCGCACCTGAATCAGGTGTCGTCTCTTCCGCTGTGGCGTGCGCCACACTCAGGTCGGCCAATGTGCCGTTGAGGAGTGGACTCGCCGGGCGTACCTGAACACGGGCAATCAGCGCTCGCCCTTCAAGCAGCCAAACCGACTCGAGCAGTCCGGGATTCTTGATGATTTCGAACAGTTCATCCGCAGCCTCTTGATTCTGGCAGACCAGGCAATCGACACCAAGCCGCTTGTAGTCGAGTAGTGGAGACTCCAGCAAGGCCGGGTTCACGATACGGGCCACCGTGTTTGCCACGCCGGCCTCGCGCGCACAGATACAGGCCAGCAGGTTGACTTCATCGGAGTTTGTGACGGCGATCAGTAGATCGGCTTTGGCTAGTTCGGCCTTCTCGAGCACATCGGGTGACGATCCTGATCCTATGACCGTCATGATGTCGAGCTGGGCCTCAAGGGAGGCAAGCCGCTCCGGGACCTTGTCGACAACGACGACCTCGTGCGACATATCGCCCAGTTCCGCCGCGAGGTGACGTCCCGCATTTCCGGCTCCAATGATCAGTATTCTCATCCGACACTGTCCTTCCCTGCTGCTCCAGTGCATGCATTAATCAGGTGAGCATATCCCATACTGTAAGGCCACGTCACCCGTAAATCCCGTGCCTTCGCTGAAGCGGGGTACATCCTTCGTTCCTCTGTAGTCGTTGCCATATCAGTGCTGCAACAGAAAATTGGAGAGGTGGCCGCCGAGCGAATAGATCGGGTTGGATGGCCTGCCATCCGAAGCTCGCCTTCTGGCAAGACACAGGCCCCCCGTCGCCCTTTGGGCTATGGATGGCATCCTTCACTCTTGCTACGTTGCGAGCGAAGGATGGTGGCGAGACGCGGAATTGAACCGCGGACACGTGGATTTTCAGTCCACTGCTCTACCAACTGAGCTATCTCGCCATGACAGAAACGGCTGGCAATGTACCGTGGTCAGGTATCGGAATCAACCCCTTTTTGCCCCGATTCCCCACGCGGAAGTCCCTCGCCTGGCTTGGAGCCCTGTGACGCTTTCTCGTGCAGGAGGTGGCGTATGCTCTGGACCGGGTGGTGCAGGAGCATGCGGGGGCCTGCGTAGCGCATGACGGCGGTGATACGTTCGCGCATCTCGGGGCTGTAGCAGAGGATGGGACAGTGGCGGCAGGTCGGTTTGTCCTCGCCATAGGGGCAGCGAGTCAGTCGATCGAGGGCGTAGTCCAGCAGCGCGCTGCAATCCTCACACAGGGGATCGGGATGGCCCTGTCCTTTACAGTACAGGTGAATCATTGAGCGGAGAGACGCTTGTTCCTTCTCGAGGCTCATGGGCTCAGAACCAGCGTTTGCGCTTGAAGAAGATGGTCATGCCGATGGCCATCGTGATCATGATGGACCAGGCCATTGCGTAGCCCCATGGCCACTTGAGTTCCGGCATCACTTCGAAGTTCATGCCGTAGATCCCCGCGACGAACGTGAGCGGCATGAAGATGGTTGCGATGACGGTCAGCACGCGCATCACCTCGTTCATCCGGTTGCTGACGACGGTCATGTAGATGTCGAGCGTACCGGAGAGCATGTCGCGCAGCGACTCCAGGTTGTCGATGATCTGGATGGTGTGGCCGTAGACATTGCGGATATAGGGTGCCAGTTTTTCATCGATCAGCTTGTTCTCGGCCGACTCGAGGTTGCCGACCATCTCGCGCAGCGGCCACAGGCACTTGCGCAGGTAGACCATCTCGCGTTTGAGCTGGTGAATCTCGGTGAGCGTTTCCGGTTTGGCCTTGGCAGTAACTGCGTCGTGCAGGGCCTCGATCCGGTCGCCCAGGGCTTCCAGCACGGCGAAGTAGTTGTCCACAATGGAGTCGACGAGCGCATAGGCAAGATAGTCGCACCCCTCCTCGCGAATGCGGCCGGCGGAGGTGCGGATGCGCTCACGGATGCGGTCGAAGACATCGTCCCTGACTTCCTGAAAGGTCAGCACATAGTTGGTGCCCAGCACCATGCTGATTTGTTCGGCCACCACGCCGTCATCGTCTTCGGGACGGTAGAGCATCTTGAGCGCCATGAAGATGTAATCAGCGTGATCCTCCATCTTGGGGCGCTGGCCGGTGTTGGCGACATCTTCGAGAACAAGCGGGTGGAGGCCGAACGCATCGCCGATTTCCTGCAGCAGGTCGGTGTCGTGCAGGCCGACCACATTAATCCAGGTGACGGACGACTTGCCGACATAGGCCTGGCAGTCGGCAGCGGAGGTGAGGATCTCCTCCTTGATCTCCGTGGCGTTGTAGTCGATCACGGTGATCTGGGCCTGCTCAACACGTTGATCACCGAGGTAGACGACCGTTCCCGGCGGAAGGCCGGCCACACCGGCATGTTTTTTCAGAAGGCTATCCATAACGTATCTCCTGTACCGGCGCAGTCTGGCACAGGGGGGCGAGCCAAACCAGAGGAAAAGAGACGAGCCCGCGGGCGTAATTCATTGATCCAGGGCTCCAAATCCGGTAGACAAGACCCACGATGATTACTTTTCTTAATGGGAATGTTGCGGAGAAGCAGCCTACGCGGCTGGTGATGGATGTGCAGGGGGTGGGATATGAGGTGTTTATCCCGCTCTGTACCTACGACCGGTTGCCTGCGATCGGTGAGCGATGCAAGGTGTTGACGCATGACTATGTCCGTGAGGATGCGCGACAGCTCTTCGGGTTCATGTCTGAGGATGACCGCGATACGTTCCGGCTTCTGCTGGGGATTAGTGGCATCGGGCCCAAGATTGCGCTCAGCGCGCTCAGCGGTCTGTCGGCACGTGATCTGAAGGCCGCCGTGGTGGAAGGTGACGTTAAGCGGCTTAGTTCCATCTCGGGGATCGGTAAGCGTACGGCTGAACGCATGGTCGTGGAGCTACGCAGCCGGATCAAGCCGGGTGAGGCGCTCGAGGCGGTTGCGGGCGGCGACCCCAACTCGCCGGGCAACATCCGCTTGCGCGATACGGTGTTGGCCTTGATTGCGCTGGGCTACCAACAGGACGCGGCGCGCAAGATGGCCATGCAGGCGTTGAAGGGCGGCGATGACCTGGGTGTCGAAGAGCTGATCAAGCGGGCGCTGGGAGGACGATAGGTGAGTGATGACCGAACACTGGGGACCCTGAACAGCCGCGACAACGACTTTGAGCTGAGTGTGCGGCCGACGCGGTTCGAGGATTTTGCCGGCCAGGAGAAGGTGAAAGAGCGTCTGGAGTTGGCCGTCGATGCCGCGCGTCAACGCGAGGACGTCCTCGACCACGTCTTGCTGTCGGGACCGCCTGGACTGGGCAAGACCACGCTGGCCTACATCATTGCCGAGGCGATGGGCAGCGCCATCAAGGTGACGTCCGGCCCGATCATCGATAAACCCGGCGACCTGGCGGGGCTGCTCACCAACCTCGAGCGCGGTGACGTACTCTTCATCGACGAGATCCACCGCATGCAGAAGACGGTCGAGGAGTATCTCTATGCCGCGATGGAGGATTTCGTCCTCGATATCATGATTGACCAGGGGCCCAATGCCCGCTCGGTCCGGATTGAACTGCCGCGGTTCACGCTCCTGGGGGCCACGACACGCAGCGGACTGATCTCGTCGCCACTGCGTTCCCGGTTCGGGATCACCGACCGGCTCGATTACTATGATGCGGCAACCCTGCAACATATCGTCGAACGCACCGCCCGCATCCTCGATATCGAGGTGGAATCGGATGGCTCCATGGAGATCGCCCGCCGCTCGCGCGGCACCCCGCGTATCACGAACAACCTGCTTCGCCGCGTGCGCGATTACGCGCAGGTTCGGGCCGACAACCGCGTCACGCGGGAGGTGGCCGACAAGGCGTTAGCCATGCTGGATATCGATGAGCAGGGGCTGGACGATATGGATAAGCGCATCCTCGAGACAATCATCCACAAGTTCTCGGGCGGCCCGGTGGGGCTCAACTCATTGGCGGTGTCCGTGGGCGAGGAGGCCGACACGATCGAAGATGTCTACGAACCCTACCTCATCCAGGAAGGATACCTGAAGCGCACCGCCCAGGGCCGCGTAGCAACCGATCTCTGTTACGAACGACTCGGGCTGAAACCGAACCAGGCGCAACAGCGACTACTGTAAGACGCCCTGAACCTTGAACCCTGAACCTTGAACCTGGTCAACCTCATGTCTTGGTGTGTTATACATGTGAAACCGCGCTGTGAGAAGAAGATCGCGAAGTGCTGTAGTGTCCTCGGCATTGAGTACTTTCTTCCGCTGCGCTCAGAGACCAAGATCTACCAGCGCCGCAAGGTCACGGCCGAGAAGCCGATCTTTCCGGGCTATGTCTTTGCCTCGTTCGACCGGCAGCAGCGCTTGAGCCTGCTGAAGACCAACCAGATCGTTCGCTTCCTGGAGACGGACGATGAGGCGCGCCTGGTCCATGAGCTGGAGCAGGTCCGCAAGGCGCTGTCCGTGGATCCGTCGCTCGGTTCGGATGCCGCATTGAAGGCGGGGACTGCCGTACGTATCACGGGCGGCCCGTTCATGGGCGTGGAGGGCTGGGTGCAGGAGATGCGCAGCCACAGCAAGGTCTGCCTCAGCGTTGACATGATCGGTCAGGCCGTCGTTGTCGAAGTCGCGCGGGACTATCTTGATCTGATCGATGTTTGAGAGTGGTTAGCCTCTCTTTCTCTGCGCTCTTTCGCGGCCAATTCCTCTTACCATTCAAGCACGAGGCCATCGTAGGACACATGCATAGTCTCCGGCAGCTTCGCCTGCGTTTCCACATGATCGAGGTCGTGGCAGAGGTGGATGATGTATGAGGTCGTGGCACCGATCTGCTTGAGCAGGGCGACGCTGTCATCGAGGGTCAGATGGGTCAGGTGCGGCCGCAAGCGGAGCGCGTCAAGAATCATGACATCGCTGCCGCGGAAGGCGTCGATCGCTGCCTCGGTCATGACCGAGCAGTCCGGCACATAGCCCAATGACCGGCCGTCGGAATCAAAACGAAACCCCAGGATCGTATTGTGCCCGTGTTGCACCTCGACGGGAGTCACGCGCACCTCGCCGATATCGAACGGTTGGTCGATGGCAGTGAACGTGATGCGCGGCCGATAGAACCCCGCCACACGCTCGGTCGAGATGTAGTTGAAGACGCGCAGCAGGTTATCCAGCGTATCCTGCGACGCATACGCCGGGATGATCTCATCCTGGATCGTGTTGTAACGGCGGATGTCGTCGAAGCCGAAGATGTGGTCGGCGTGCGCATGCGTGAAGCAGACCGCATCGACACGCGGCAGCCGGTGGGCGAGGGCCTGCTCTCGGAAGTCGGGCGTGGTATCGACCACGATGTGCTTGCCGCCGGCCTCGAGGTAGAGGCTAGTACGTAGCCGCCGATTGTGAGGATCATGGGAGGCACAGACGGGGCAGTAGCACCCGATGATCGGGACGCCCGCCGAGGTGCCGGTACCGAGGAAGATCGCCTTCATGGAGGATATGGTGGGGTCTTTCGGTGCAAAGAACAAGGCCGGACATGTGTCCGGCCTTGTCTTGTCTTCGTTGTCCGGGGCATCTACTTGGTGAGGTACACCACCAGGTTGCGGATCTGGTCGCCGTAGGCCACCACGACGCCGGAGAACACCACGCTGACCATGGTCATGAGCTTGATCAGGATGTTCAGGCTTGGGCCGGAGGTATCCTTGAACGGATCGCCAACGGTGTCGCCCACGACACTGGCTTTGTGGTGTTCGGAACCTTTCCCGGTGAGCGGGGTGGTCTGCTCTGTGTCATCCGGATGATACGTCTTCTCGTTTTTTTCGATCGATTTCTTGGCGTTGTCCCAGGCGCCGCCTGCGTTGTTGAGCATACAGGCCAATGTAAAGCCAGTGGTCAGTGCGCCGACGAGCAGACCAATCACGCCCGCTACGCCGAGGATGATGCCCACGGCCACGGGAACGATGATAGCCAGCAGGCTGGGAACCAGCATTTCTTTCTGGGCGCCCTTCGTGGAAATTGCCACGCAGTTGGCATAGTCCGGGGTGCCGGTGCCGTCCATGATGCCCGCGATTTCGCGGAACTGGCGGCGCACCTCGTTCACCATCGCGCCGGCCGCACGGCCGACGGCTTTCATGGTCATCGCGCAGAAGACAAAGGCCATCATCGCGCCGAGAAAAATACCGCACAGGAGTTGAGGATTCATCACGGACAGATCATAGGCCAGCACGAAATCGCTCATCTTGGCGCCGGCAGTCATGACGACCCGACTCACACCTTCCACGACAGAGCCATCCATGGATCCCTGATATTTGTCCGTCACAAACAGGACCTCGCCGACCTTCTGGGCACCGGCTATCGCGCCGTCAACAACGGGCTTGTTCGCCAGCTTCATCAGCCAGATGCGGATCTCTTCGAGGTAGGCGGCCAGCAACGCCATCGCGGTCAGGGCGGCCGATCCGATCGCAAAGCCTTTGCCAATGGCTGCGGTGGTGTTCCCCAGCATGTCCAGAGCATCGGTTTTTTTGCGAACGTCTTCGCCCAGACCGGCCATCTCTGCGTTGCCGCCGGCGTTATCGGCGATGGGACCGTAGGCATCTGTGGCCAGTGAGAAGCCGAGGGTCGAGAGCATACCGACGGCGGCAAACCCGACGCCGTAGAGGCCCATGGCGAAGTCCGTGAATCCGCCGGCAAAACCGAACGCGCAGATAATGCCGAAGACGATGGTCAGAGAGGAGAGCCCTGTGGAGAACATGCCGACGGCCAAACCGTCGATGATTGTTGTGGCCGCCCCCATCTTGGTCTGGTCCACGATGCCCTGGGTCGGTTTGTAGGCGTCAGAGGTGTAGTATTCGGTCAATACTCCGATCGCACAGCCGGCAACGAGACCGGCGCATACCGAACCGAAGATGCCCCATGTTACGATTCCGAAGACGGCCAGAAGGGCGACCACCACGGCGATCGCGGCGGTACTGAACCACAGGGGTGTGGTCAGGGCCTTCATCAGCGTTTTCATGTCCGACTTGTCGCCGCAGCGCACCATCAGACAGCCAATGATGGAGAGGATGATGCCGATACCGGCCACAATCATCGGCGCTATCACGGCATTGACGCCATGCAGCGGATTGGGCGCGCCGCTCGCGAGTATCATCGGCAGGGCCGCGCCGAGTGCCGCTGTGGCGAGAATCGAGCCGCAGTAGGATTCGTAGAGGTCGGCACCCATGCCCGCGACGTCGCCTACGTTGTCGCCCACGTTGTCGGCTATGGTCGCCGGGTTGCGGGGATCGTCTTCCGGGATACCGGCTTCGACTTTGCCCACTAGGTCGGCTCCCACATCGGCCGCCTTGGTGTAGATACCGCCGCCCACGCGGGCGAACAGGGCCTGGGTTGATGCGCCCATGCCGAAGGTCAGCATGGTGGTCGTGATTTCAACGTACTTCTGGTGGCTGGTCATATCGGCATGGACCAGTTGCAGTCCCAGGAAACTCAGGCCGGTTCTCATGTGCTCAACCGAGTACACCAGCTTATCGAGAACCCAGTACCAAGCGCAAATATCGAGGAGGCCGAACCCGACCACGACCAGCCCCATGACGGCGCCGGAGCGAAAGGCTACCTGTAGACCGCGGTTGAGCGATTCGGACGCGCCCTGTGCGGTGCGTGCCGATGCGTTGGTGGCGGTTTTCATGCCCAGGAATCCGCAGAGACCGGAGAAGAATCCCCCGGTCAGAAACGCGATCGGCACAAACGGGTTCTGAATGCCTATCTTGGCCAATACGGCGAAGATCACTAGGAGCACGAGAAAGACAATGCCGACCACCTTGTACTGAGAGTACAGGTAAGCGTAGGCACCATCACGCACATGCTGCGCGATTTCCTTCATATTGTCCGAGCCTTCGCTCGAACCCATCATCTTCTTATAGAAGAAGAATGCAAAACCCAGCGACAGCAACGACGCAATGGGAGCGATCCACCAGAGCAGTTCCACCTTGTTCACTATGACGTCCTTTCGGAGTGTGACCGCCTCGCAAACGGCCATGTTACCCACTGCCCGCCGACTCCGGCGGGCAAAACTGAAACGAGCCTGTACCATAGCGGAGTGGAGGGGCGGGATCAATGAGAAAGGCACTAATCCTTCGTGGCTCGCACGTACTCGCCTTCCCAGTCGTCCGGCGGGGGCGTTTCGCGGTAGCCCATGATGCGGATACGGAGGGTGTTGCTGGGGCCGTCGTCCGGGTCGATTCCAAGCGCCTCGGCCAGCTTGTAGAGGGCATCGTCCCAGTGGCGCTCCCAGTGCAGGTGCAGTGCCTCGGTGTAGAGTGAGGCCATCTTGCGGGTGTCGTCGCTGATGGCACCACGCTTGCCGAGGAGTTCGTAGACATTGACCGGCTTGGATTTGCCCTGCACCACGATCTTGTCGAGGAAGCGCACCTCGATCACATCGCGCGCCGCCTCGGCTGTGGCCTCGCCGATCAGGATGGAGGTGCCGTACTCCTTGTTGGTAGGCTCCAGCCGCGAGGCGAAGTTCACGGCATCGCCCATGACGGTATAGGAAAAGCGCATGTCGGAGCCCATATTGCCGGCCGTCACGGTGCCCGTGTTGATGCCCATGCGAACCGTAATGGTCTGCCCGAACTCTTTCTCCAGCTCGGGCCGGAGCTGGGCCAGGCGCTCCTGCTGTTCCACGGCAGCCAGGCAGGCCTGGGCCGCATGGTCGTCGGCCCGGAACGGTACGCCCCATTCGGCCATGACCGCGTCACCCTCGTACTTATCCACGTAGCCACCGTGCCCCAGGATGATATTGGTCATGGGCGTCAGGTAGCGGTTGAGCAGTTCGGTCATCCGGTCGGGCTCCATCTGCTCGGAGATGGTGGTGAACCCGGCGACGTCGGAGAAGAACATCGTGGCTTCGGCGCGTTCCCCGCGCAGCGAGAAGCTCTCCGGGTTGGTTTCGAGGTAGCGCAACACGTCGCGCGACACCATGGTGCCGAACATGTTGCGCACATGCTTCTTCTGCTGCTCTTCCTGCCAGAACCGGATCATGGTCAGCACCGGGTAGATGAGGAGCGTGGAGAGCATGGTCCATGCCGGGACAAATACCATCTGCCGATGTTTCAGCAGTAGGATCGCGGTTGCCAGCGACAGGCCAAGCGTCACGAGGGTCAGCAGGAACGAGAGCCACGAGCATCCACGCGAGATCAGGAACGTCATGAACAGGCCGACCAGGAGAATCGCCATGAACTGGGCGCCGTCCATCCAGTTCGGCTCGCGCAGCGCGTCGCCCGCGAGAATATTATCGACCATCGTGGCATGCACCTCGACGCCCGGGAACAGACTGGTCAGCGGGGTGGCACGCAGGTCGCGCAGCCCGATCGCGGATGTCCCCACGAACACGATCTTGTTGCTCAGGACACTGGAGGAGACCGTGCCGTCGAGGAGGTCAGCCGCCGAGTACGTGGGAAACGAGGAGGCTAGTCCGGTATTCGGATTCTCAGTTGTGGTGCGGTAGTTCACAACGAGTCGCCCCGACTTCGTACACGGGATCACCATGTCACGCAGCCGGAGTTGGACTACGCCCCTCTTGTCGTATTCGATCATGCACTGGTCGAGGCCCCGGTCGAGCCGGACCGCCTCCAGGGCGAGCGAGGGGTAGATGCGTTGCGGCCCGAACGCCCAGATTAGCGGGTTGCGGCGGACCACGTTGTCGGCATCGACCGACGCGTTGAAGAAGGCTGTTTCGGCGGATTTCCGGAGCTGCGGAATGGAGACGGTGATCTCGCGCGCTTGGGTCAGGTACGCGTTGATGTTGGTCGCTCCCGCGCCGCCTCGCAGGAAGAAACGCGAACCATCATAGAGCGGATCGGACGCCTCAGGGGCCTCGTTGACCATCGTGGGTGACACGTGCATGAAGCATCCCAGGATCGTCTGGCCCTCCGACAGGGCCAGGGCCAGCAGGTGGTCATAATCATCCATCCCTTCAGGAAGCCCCTTGATTTCTACATTCAGGTTGAGATTGCGATGAAGGTCGGCGCGGATCTCGTTGGGCGAGGTCCGGTCGGCCTCTGCAAAGACCACGTCGTAGGCCACGACCGACGGACTGCCGCTGAGAATCCGTTCGGTCAGGCGCGCGGTCAGGTAACGTGGCCACGGCCATTGGCCCAGTTGCTGGAGACTGGCTTCATCGAGATCGACGATGGCTACCCGGCCGGACTTGGAATCGCCATGGACCTCTCGAAGCAGCGCATCGTAGAGCTTGTCCGACACCGCATCGACCACGTCGAGGCCGAGGATGAAGATGACCAGGCAGAGCAGTGTGACCAGGCAGCCGATGGTCCACACCAGCGGAATGCGCCGGAGCACTCGCCGACTGAATATCCTGCGCCACCATCCCATAGTGCTCCCGGAGGCTCGTCAGAGTTCGTTCATGTCATACAGGTCGGTCGCAAACCCGCCGTCGACCTCTGCATCGGGGCCGTGCGTGAAACCGAAAGAGCCGAACGCTCCTGTGACCGGGTCGGGATCAGGCAGGCCGGGGCCTACGATGTTGCCCTGAATACTCTCGGCAGTGAGCGTGCCGTCCGGGAACGAAAGGCCGTGGACCTCCATCATATAGTAGGTCTGGTTTCCGCTAAGTGTCCCGTCCGACTGGATGGCGCCATCGGCCTCGAAGTAGAGCGACCCATCGTCGCTCGACATATCGAAGGTGCCGTCCCAGTTCGGTGCCACGTTGTTTCCTACCTGCACATTCAAGTCGCACGTACCCTCGACACCAACGATCTCCCCATCATGTAGAATCGTCGCCGCGGCATCGCCGCTTCCGGTCAGGTTGAAGAGCTGCGGGCCGATTTCCAGATCTGTGAACGCAGAGTCATCAATGATCCGTGTGCCGCTGAACGAATAGCTCTGCAACTCACCATCACACTCCCAGTGGCCCCAGTCCCAGTCAATGCCACTGCCCCGCGGAACAAAGACGCACGTCGGGCCAGGCTCTGGCTCTGGCTCTGGCTCTGGCTCGGGGTCCGGCTCTGGCTCGGGGTCGGGTTCGGGATCAGGTTCTGGCTCTGGCTCTGGAGGTGGCGGGTCTGGTAGCGGCAATTCAGAAGGAGGGCGTGGTCCGAGCGGTGGGGTGGCACCCGCCTTGGGAAGAAAGCTGCCCAGTCCGGCGAGGAACAGGTCGGGAGAAAGATCATCCACTTTGAACCCGCGGATTGAGATGTCGTCGCCCACCTCTACGGCGCTCAGGAAGGCGGCGAGAAGCTCGGAAGGCAGGTCGAGCACCTGTATCGGCTTGCCCTTGCGAAGCAGAACGCGTTTGCGTGATTCGTCAATCAGGATCTCTGTGCGGCCGCTTTTCTTTCGTCCTCGCCCGAACAGCGACCATCTCCCGCCGCCGGAAGCCTGTGCGTCTGTCTCGACCGAGACCTGTTCCGGACCATGCAGCGTGATGATGTAGATGTCTTCAGCATCGGGCAGTACTTTGAAACCGAGGTCGCAGCCGCGGATACCGATTGTGGCCATGCGTGTCCTGACCTTGAAGCGTTTTGGATTCAGCCGCGTGATCTTGTCGGTAACCACTCTGAACAGGCCCTTGGTTATTCCCAGCTTAGCACGGTTGCGTGACTTTTGGTTGGGGTCATAGACATACTCGTCAATTACCAGTTCACTCTTCTCGCCCTGGGAGACAAGGGAGTCGTCCACGAACAGGATTTGCAGCTTGCTGCCTTCGTCCGTACTGATCCGGTCGAGCGGAAACACCGGGCTCTGGATCGCCAGCGCACGCCGCGCCCCTTTCTGGTTCACGGCCGAGGCCGTGCCTTCCAGCGCAACAACTTTCCCGGCCGGGTCCACGACGGCGAACGCTACCCCCAGGGACGTGACGCTCAGCAACATGGCAAGGCAGAGCATTCTGCGCCTGAGCCTTGGGGTATTGGTGGGGGTACATTCCGCATTCCGCATTCCGCATTCCGCATTTCTCATCAGAACCTCCCCCAGTAACCCAACATGGTCACGTTGCGGTCATAGTCATACAGCTCAAACGTGGAAGCGTTGTCGGTGTATTGGTGCTTCAACTCTAGCCCCGTCTTCCCGAACAGTCGCAACGTTGCCTTGGCGTTGAGCTGTAGTCGTTCGTCCACCCGGTCTCGCGGGGCCAGCACCTCGCGTGCATCATGCTCATTGCGAGTGTAGCGGGCCGAGGCAGACAGGTTCAGCCGCCCCCAGATAACGGTTGCTCCAGCCACACCGGAAAGCCCGGTATAGGAGAAGATGGCCGCATCGGCATTGTTGTCGGCCACGCGCAGCCCGGCGAACACCGATGTGTTGTCGGTCAGCATGAGTCGTGCGGTCTGCTCCAGACCAAGATAGAGCCCGTCATAGGTATTGCGCGTATCGTACTCACGGTGTTCAGCCAGCAGGGCTGAGATCCAGTAGAGGCGGTGACCGCCTGGCTTGAAGATGCGCAGATAGGCCGGCATGATTCCGACGGTGTCGACCAACGGATCGGAGCCGTCCCAGATGCGTGCAGCACGTACGACTCCCTTGAAGATCCCTTTTTTCGATGCATGCTTGACCCCGAGCGCCACGCGCACGAGGCGAGTCTCATACCCTTCTTTTGATTCGAACGGGTACCCGAGCACGGCGCACAACAGACGTTTGTCAGAGTCCTGTTCATCGAGCCAGTTCTCGTAGTAATTCAGGTCTGCGGCCGCTCCCCATCCGCCGGACTGACCAAAGTCATAGAGCGTTTCCACGGTGGCGGCGGCATAGGCCCCGCTGGTATCGACCGGTTGGGACTCTCGATCTACCGACAGCTCTGTGAAAACGTACGGTCCCATGCTGATGGGGGAGACCGCCACGGTATCGCTGCTGGGCCCCACGTTGACGTTATCATCGTGGATGGCCCCCGCGTCGAGCCGCACTGACACATGGAAGCGTTTGCCTTGGCGATCGATCTCGGCTAGCTGCCTCTTGATCTTACGGGCCACGTTCTCGGGTGGGTCCTGGGCGAGGACATGCTCGTAGGTGCGACGGGCGACATCGTGTCGGCCCGACAGTGTGCAGACTCGCGCCAGCTCGACCCCGGCCCGGTGGTTGTCCGGGGAGATCTGGATAACGCGTTCGAACGCCAGCTCGGCCCGGGCCAGGTCGTTGCGCTTGACCGAGAGCACGCCGATGATGAAGTTGAGCTCGGGGACACGCGGGTGCTCACGCATCAGCCCGGCCAGCAGGTGCCATGCCCGGTCGAGCGACTCCTGCGGCAGGGGGTGCGTCGGCTCGTGAGGGCCGCGCGTGAACGTTTCAAAGTAGGCGGCCTGGGTTTCGGTCAGTAGCGACATGACCTCTGCCCGTTTGCCCGCCCTCAAGGCCACTTGCAGGGCCGTCTCACCTTCCGCGTTGCGGAACGGTTCCTCCGCTCGGGCAAGTGTTCCCACGATCAACAATATCGTGCTCGCAAGCACCAACCATCTGCGCATCGTCATCCACTCCGCCTCTCGCGAATCAGCGTCAAGTCACCCGTCACATAAATACGATAGCACAACCGTGTCCCAAGCGGGGGGAGGAAGTCAAGGGCGCAGAGGTCGGAGGTCGGAAGCCGGAGGTCGGAAGCCGGAGGGGGGCAGGAAAGGGTTGTGGGCTCAGTGTCAGACTGTAGAGTAGATATGAAAGGGGGTGTGTCATGGCTATCATTGCGGTCAGGACGTTCTTTATGTGGTGCTCGATCCTGAACTTCGCGCTGCTGATCTTGTCGTTTCTGCTTTGTGCGGGTGGCGCAGGCTGGGTTTACCGTATTCACAGCAAGTGGTTCCCGCTGCCTCGCGAGACGTTCAGCGCGATGCTCTATGGATTCCTTGGCGTCTACAAGATGCTCTGGTTCGTCTTCAACGTCATTCCGTACGTCGCCCTCGTCATCATGACGTGACCGGGCACGCTCGCAGGGCATCACCGCGTGCGGTTCCCTAATATATGGGGGGCGCTTAGTCGCATGAGTGAGAGCGGAAGACCGGTTACACCCCTCGAGGAATAGCCCTTCTGATAAAGGGTATTGAACTGCTGCATAGGTGGGCGTAATCTGTGTCTATGACTAAACGGGCTATACTGTTTGGCGTCGCAGCACTGTGTCTGGCGCTGGCTGTTCCGGGGTGGACGGTGGAGTACACCTCGTCTGAAGTGCGCCCGGCGGGCGATGTAGACGGCTACTGGGATAGTGTCGCCGCGTCAGGTGACGGCAGGACTCTCATCGCGGGCCACTACGATGGCCGCCTCTATACCTCTACCGATATAGGGCAATCCTGGGTTGAACGCCAACCCGCCGGTGACACGAACCTGTACTGGAGCGGCGTAGCCTGCTCGGGTGACGGCGCTGTCATGCTGGCGGCCTCGGCTTGGGATATGTATACATCACCGGGGCGGCTCTATGCGTCCATCAACGGCGGCCAGAGCTGGGCCGAGGAGCAGCCGGCCGGAGACGCTGACCTCATATGGACTGCCTTGGCCTGTTCGGCGGACGGGCGGACCGTGCTCGTGGGTGTGGGTGGCGGAATCGGTGGTCGGCTCTATATCCAGCGTGGCGGTCCGGGCAATGCCTGGCTGGAGACACAGCCGTCGGGTCCGACGAATTTCCTCTGGACCTCCGTGGCCTGCTCAGGCGACGGGTCGGTTCTGATGGGCTGCGCGCGGAGCGGAGGGGTCTATCTCTCGCGCAACAACGGCGTATCCTGGACTCAGGTGTTGCCAACCGGGCCGCAGACGGAGCTGTGGAGTGCGGTTGCGATGTCAGCTTTCGGTCAGCATCTGTACGTGGCGCATGGATTTGATGGGGGCCGACTCTACGGATCGAGCGACGGCGGGCAGAGCTGGGACGAACTGCGGCCGGGAGGAGATACCGATATCGGCTGGTCTGGTCTTGCCTGCTCGGGCAACGGGCGCGGGGTGCTGGCCGTCGCAGAGTATGGTCGCGCGTATGCATCGGATGATGCCGGGGGCACGTGGGACGAGTGGGTGCCGTCGGGTGCGAGCAACCATGCCTGGCAGTCGGCGACCATGTCAGTCGACGGACGACGCGTCACGGCGGGACAGGGCCCGGGTCGGCTCTACAGCGGCGCGATTACCAGCGGTGTGTCACGGTTCTTTTACGAGGCATCGGACAGCAACGGCGTCTCCCAGATCTGGACCTGCCTGACGGATGGCAGCGGGGAGCTGCAGCTCTTTGACGACAGCAACAATCGCTACCTTGTCGCCGTGTCGGCTGATCAAACGAAGCTAGCCTATATCATGAACGACGGGGCGCTGAAATGGATTTGCACATCCGACATCAACGGCACCAACGAACGGAAGCTGATTTCGACAGACACGACCGATGCTTTTGGGTGCGTTAACTGGCATCCTGATGGAGTGCACCTGATTTACACTGAAAGAACGGACAATGGTTCACGCAATGGAGATGTGTTCCGTTGCGATACCAGTGGATCCAACATCGAGAACCTCACGTCAAACTGGACCTACAACAAGCACTACGCCGCCTACGCGCCTGATGGAGCACAGTTCTGCATGGGGCGCAACGAGACGGGATGGTATGCGTTTCCCCAGAACCTGTTTGTGTGCGACGCCGATGGTAGCAATGAGAGGATTCTTACGGATCATGGTGCTGGCGAGGATAAGAAGGTCAACACATGCAGGTACTCGCCAAGTGGAGCGCAGATCGTCTATCAGTTGGGGTACGGTTCCAATGATTCCGGGATTTGGACTATCCGTCCGGATGGGCACTATCAGTCCAACATTATTGTCGCTGGCGCCTTCCGTAACCAGGGCCCCGCCTTCACGCGCGATGGCACCCAGGTGGTGTTTACCCGCTACACCGGCGGGCGCTGGCAGCTTGCGACCTGTGATCCGGATGGGTCGAACGTGCAGGTGCTCTCTATGTCCAGCGCCTTGAATCGCAAACAGCCCTGCCATGCCGTTGTGGAAGGGCTAGCATCCTTGGCTGGGCGTGTTCGCTGCGACATGTGGCCACCGCGTGCTGTGGTGGAGGGAGCGCGCTGGCGTCTGACCGAAGGCGCGGACGTCGAGTGGCACGACTCGGGCGAGGTGTCGGACTTGCTGGCCGTCGATCAGAATCCCTATACCGTGGAGTTCGATTACATAACCGACTACTGCGAGCCCGAGGACGTGGACGTTACGATCAGCCACGGTGTCATCAGTGAAGTTGATGGGGTGTATATGCCCTGCGACATGGCATACATCAACGGCGGAACGTTTCAGATGGGGCTCTACCTGGGGCAGGGCGGGCACAGCGTGACGCTGGACGATTTCATGATGGATTATGGTGAGGTCACGGTGGCCGAGTATCAGTCCTACTGTTTCGATACCGGACAAACCATGCCGGACCCGCCCCCGTGGGGCTGGAGCAACAGCAGCCTGCCTGTCGTGAACGTGACATGGAACGATGCCGCCGCATTCGCCGCCTGGGCCGGCAAGCGTCTGCCGACGGAGGCGGAGTTCGAGTATGCCATGCGAGGGGGCGCGGCCGACCAGCTCTATCCATGGGGGGATACGATTAGCTCCGAAAGCGCCAACTACATGGGTGCGGCTATCGGGCAACCGACAGTGGCAGGGAGTTTCGCCTCGAGTAGCTACTACCTCTATGACATTGCGGGGAACGTGAACGAGTGGTGCTACGACTGGTACGAGGCACCGCTGACGGGGCCGGTGACCAATCCTATCGGCCCGGCGAGCGGTGCCTACAAGGTGAGCCGGAGCGGATCCTGGGTCAACCGCGCGCGGCAGCTCCGTTGCTCGTCCCGGATCTACCGCAATCAGTCGGTCCGCTACATCGATCTCGGGTTCCGGTGTGCGGCGGAAGCCGGGCAAGGCTATATGGAAGAGCAGTTTGCGGGGGCGCCCGACTGGTGGGTGTTTTCGCATTTCGGTCTCGAGGTCGGCGGCCCCGGCGGGTGGTATGACCCGCTGCGCGATAGCGATGGCGACGGTAGCTCCGATGAGGCTGAGTTCGCAGCGGGCACCAGCCCCACCGATGCGACCTCGGTCCTCAGTATCGAGCGTGTTGTGCCGATGGCCGATGGCGCGGGATACGTTGTGGAATGGGCGAGCGAACCGGGGCGAGTCTACACGCTGGAACACTGTGAGGCGTTGGGAGCAGGTTATCAGCCGGTAGCAGGCAACATCCCGGCCACGCCCCCTGTGAACACGTATAGCGTGAGCGGCCCACACGCAGCCGTGGGATTCTACCGGGTGAGGATTCCGCAATGATCGACCAGAAGCAGCGCGCCACGTTCCTGGCGGTGGGTGCGGTCAGTTTTTTGCTCGGGGTTCTAGTGCTCATCCTCGGGAAGCAATTCGACGAGTTTGCGCTCGTTGTGATGGGGCCGTGTTTCATGCTGACCGGTGTCACATGGACGATCGTCATTCTGCTGGCCTTCAAGTTTGCGAAAATCCCGCAGATGGAAGCCGTCTCCGCACCGGAACCGGAATCCGAACCGCAAGCGCACACCAGGGGACGTATCCGGCTGTCGGAATCCGGGTTTGTGGATCCGACCCACTGTTTCTGCCAGATCCCGGAGGCGGACATGCGGCCATGGGTTGAGAAACGCTACGTCGAGCATGTGCCGACGATGGCGTTGTTAGAGTCGACCGACGACCCGCACGAGAAGGAAGTGATCAGTATTGTCGCCATGCTCGATGTCGATGACGACACCTTGTTGTGCGTGATGGGTGACGTCGATAAGCCCGATCACCACATCATCCACTGTCGCGAGAACATTCGGCGCATGCTGGGCGTCGAATGACCGTCGCTCCCGTCTCCACTCCTTTCGGTGCCGCTCAGGGCAGGCCCGACGTCAATAGCGTCGTGCTGCAGGATCCATGGCGAGGATGCTGGGTCCGCTTTGCCCAACCCACCACTACCCTCGTGGCCCATGAGCGTGCCGACGTGATACCCGTGCTGGAAGCCGCTGCGGCGCTGGTCGAGAAAGAGGGGCTGACGGCGGCGGGCTTTGTCTCGTATGAAGCCGCTGGCGCCTTCGACTCCGCGCTGACGACGCATCCCGTTGATACGTTTCCGCTGGCCTGGTTCGGTTTGTATACCGAAGGTGAGCCGGTGGCCGCGCCCGCTCCACGTGAGCAGACGGATCTGCCCGATCCGACTGATTCTTCCGATCAACTGCCGGACTGGACCCCCTCGCTGAGCGATGAAGCGTACCACGCGGCCATTGAGCGCGTGCGCGACTATATCGCGGCGGGCGATACCTACCAAGTCAACTTCTCGTTCCGGCTGCACGCGGAGGCACCGGATGATGCATGGGCGCTCTTCACTCGCATGGTGGGCGGATCGTCGAACGGTTACGCGGCATACGTTGACATCGGTGAGTGGGCCGTGTGTAGCGCCTCGCCCGAGCTCTTCTTTCGTCTCAGTGGGCGCGATATTGTCTCGCGGCCCATGAAAGGCACACGCCCGCGCGGCCGTTGGTTGGGCGAGGATGTGGCGCGGGCGCGCGAGCTGCAGCAGGCCGCCAAGGACCGTGCCGAGAACGTGATGATTGTCGACATGGTGCGCAACGATCTTGGGCGCATCGCGGATCCCGGGACGGTGGAGGTCGCAAAACTGTTTGACGTCGAGCGCTATCCCACTGTGCTCCAGATGACGAGTACGGTGCATGGGCAGACGGATGCCGGATTGGTGGATATTTTCAAGGCGATTTTTCCGGCCGCATCTATCACCGGTGCCCCGAAAGCGCACACCATGGAACTCATCACGGAACTGGAGGATTCGCCGCGCCGGATCTATACCGGAACGATCGGGTACCTCGCCCCGAAACGCGAGGCGCAGTTCAACGTGGCCATTCGTTCAGCCCTGGTGGACCGCTCCCGCAACGAGGTTGAGTACGGGGTGGGGGGCGGCATCGTATGGGACAGCCGTGAGATGGCCGAGCTGGCAGAATGCTATACCAAGGCGGCCGTGCTGCGCACACCGGCACCCGCATTCGAGTTACTGGAGTCCCTGCTCTGGGTGTCGGGTACAGGCTATTTTCTACCCGAGAAACACACGGACCGTCTGCAAGCGTCGGCCGACTATTTCGGATGGCAGATTGATATGGACGGGGTTGGGAAAGCGTTGACGGTCGAGGCGGACGGGCTATCCGGCGAGGCGCACAAGGTGCGGCTGACCGTGGGGCCGAGCGGGCGCGTGGCCGTGACAAGTGCCGCGCTGCAGCCGTTGCCCGCGCCGTACCGCGTCGGCCTGGCAAACCGGCCAGTGGACGCCGAAGACCGATTCCTGTTTCACAAGACCACGCATCGGAAGGTATATGAAGAGGCGCGGACGGCGCACCCGGATGTGGATGACGTTCTGTTGTGGAACGCGGAAGGCGAACTGACCGAGTCGACGATTGCCAACGTCGTGGTCGAGCTTGATGGTAAGCTCGTCACACCGCCGGTGCGTTGCGGGTTGCTCGCGGGTGTCTACCGCGCGTTTCTGCTGGCGAGCGGCGCGGTGAGTGAATCGGTGGTCCATCGCGACGACCTGGCACGCTGCACAAGGGTGTGCCTGGTGAACTCAGTGAGAGGTATGTGGGATGTGGTTCTGGAGAGTGTGTGAGAAGGTGAGTGTGTGAGAAGGTGGGGGACAGAATGAGTGACGCTGTATGTCATGTCGACTTCGAAACCATGGAAGCATTCATGGTGGATGTGTTCAAGGGGATGGGGGTGCCGGCGGACGATGCGGCGGTATGCGCCGAGGTCCTGATTGCGGCGGACAAGCGCGGCATCGATTCGCACGGAGTCGGGCGCCTCAAGCCGATCTATTATGACCGGATCATGGATCACAAGATCCAGCAGCCTGTCACCGAGTTCGAGATTGTGCGCGAGCAGGCCGCCACAGCCGTGGTCGACGGGCATCACGGCATGGGGATGGTGATTGCCAAGCGCTGCATGCAGATGGCGATCGACAAGGCCGCGGAGTTCGGTATGGGCATGGTGGTGGCGCGCGATTCGACTCATTACGGGATCGCAGGCTTCTATCCCATGATGGCCTGCAACGCCGGCATGCTGGGGATGTGCGGTACCAACGCGCGTCCCTCGATAGCGCCAACCTTCGGCGTGGAAAACATGCTGGGGACCAACCCGCTGGTGTTCGGGTTCCCGACCGATGAGCCGTTCATCTTTACGAACGACTACGCCACATCCGTTTCACAGCGCGGCAAGATCGAGCAGTACGCGCGCGAAGGCAAGGATCTGCCGGCGGGATGGGTGATCGATCGCGAGGGCCAGACCCGCACCGATGCCGTATCCGTCCTGGATGAGCTGGTGGCCGGTACGGCGGCACTGGTTCCGGTGGGCGGCATCGGCGAGGAGACGGCCGGCTATAAGGGGTATGGCTACGCCACCGTCGTGGAGATTCTGTCGGCCGCGTTGCAGCAGGGCGCGTTCCTTAAGCAGCTTTCAGGGTTCGACGCCGATGGTGGCCGCGTGCCCTACCGGCTGGGCCATTTCTTTATGGCGGTCAACATTTCGGCGTTCACGGAGCTGGAGGCTTTCAAGAAGACGACTGGTGATATCCTGCGCGCGTTGCGCGGATCACAAAAAGCGCCCGGGGCGGAGCGCATCTACACGTGCGGAGAGAAGGAACACCTGGCCTGGCTCGAACGGAAGGACTCCGGCGTCCCGCTCGGACCCGAGATCCAGAAACAGATCATCACGATGCGTGACGCACTCGGATTGGACGGCTATCGGTTTGAGTTTGAGTGACCGTGAGCCAATACGGCTCGCTGGAGACAGCTCGCCCTAGCTGATCGAGGGCTGGGTAGAGCGAGCACTCCGAGCGAGCCGTATTGGCGGTTAATGCGATCGCTTATGGGGTGGGGGCCGTTTGCCCCGTTTTGACTTCCCGCGCGAGGCGCATCCGCCGTTCTTCTGGTTGAGACACAGAGCACACCGGGTATCGCTGCACATCTGGCAGCTATAGCAGTCGCGACAGTTGTGCTTGCGCTGACAGGCTGGCTGAGCATCCGGCTGCCACACGAGCCCATCCAGCCCACGCATCTTGACCCATGCCATCGCGTCGCCCCTGTTCCCGGGAGGTTCGCTTAGACCGTCTAGTAGCCTATAGCCTAAACCCCTACAGCCTTCTTATATGACTGTTTTGGGCAGCAGGATCAGCAGAATCTTTGGTTCCTGCTGGCTGGCCTTGACGAGCGTTGGCGCCACAACGGTGAGCTTCAGGTAGAGGTCGCCGACGACGAGCATGTAGTTGCCGTTGTCGATGGCCGGTAGCGAGAAGAATCCATCACGGTCCGTTGTCGTCTCATGGAGGAGTTTATCCGGGACGGTCTTGCCGCGTGCGCTCTTTTTCCAGGTCCAGACCTGTACTCTGAGGCCTTGGATAATCGTCCGCTCCTCAACGCGTGTTTCGAGAATGACGATCTTGCCTCGCACGGTCGCTTTTTCCATTACGATCGGAACGCGCCATCTTCTGACCTTCTTTTCGGCTGCCACGGCCTGATCAACAGGCAGGCACATGCCTGCCAGTATCAAGACCGCGACCAGACGGTCAATACCGCCCCACAATGTGGTTGTCATAGCATTCCTCCCTTTCATGGAGGTCAAATATAAAGGTGAGCAAGCTCACTGTGTTTTCGTCTGTTTGCATTCTCAATATGAACAGGTCAGGCAACCAGTTCAAGCAATAAAAGAGGGATCTTCTGCTGCGCCGAAAATCGGGTCGCCAGGATGTAGGCTATGGACGGTAGGCCGAGGGGCACAATGCGAACGAAGCATACCGCATGATTCCGGTGAGATCATTACCTTCAAACAACAGCTCCTACAGTCTACAGCCTCATCTCCTCGGGCGGGTAGACTCCGCCAGAACCTCCTTCATGGCATCAACAGCGGGTGTGTCGACCAAAGGGGCGTCAGGCCCATAGGCCAAGTGCAATGCTCCGCTGCGAGCGAGATGGCGCAGTCGGCCTCGCAGGCTGCTTGCCCTGATGGGTTTATTCTTCTTCCCGTCAACCGCCTGGAGCTTGAAAATCGTCTTCTCCAGGCCGTTGACCTTGGCGTCAGCAAGGCCGACCAGTTTGGCCAGCCACGCGTCCGGCCGGTGGATATCTTCCATTTCCACATAGGCCATCAACAGCACGTGGTCATAGAGCTCCACGGCATCTGCGTAGTTCTGTGCAAACCATTGCTCCGATTTCGGGTAGTGAAGCAGCGGTGCGAAGATGGCGCGCGCAAGCTGACAGCGGGGACGGTAGCGCTTGACTTGTTTGCCCAGCCGCGTGGTCAGGCGATTGAGCGTCTCGGTCTTGATTCGAACCCACGCCTGCTCCTGCTCGCTGCTAAGGCTGCCGGTACCCGGGGTCGCGGTCCCGAGCCGGGCGGCAAAGACCTTCTGGGCTGCCGAGTTATAGTCCTCGCTATCCGTGAGGTAGGCGTCCTCTCCGAAGACGATGCCATCACACCGGACGTGTTCGGCCATGTCGCGATAGAGCTGGGTTACCCAAGTGATTACATCAGGATGGAAGGGGGAGTATCGCTGCTGTAACGCGAAAGAGGGGCGAACCCCAGCGGTCCGGGCCTCCATCACGCGCATGGTGTCGTTGCGGGGTGTGGCGGGTCGATCAAAGCTGAGCACGGGTAGTTTGAGCCACACGCGGAATCGTGCGCTCTGTAGGCGCGCCACCACGTGATCGAGAGCGTCGTGCAACACCGGTAGCTGTGTCGTGGGAAAGTAGGCGGCTTCGACGTTGCCGTCGCCATCGCTGTCGGCGCAGGCTTTGAGGATGACCGTGTTGGCGCCGAGAGTCCGCAGCCGCTGTGCCAGTCGGATGATGTTGCGGTCCAGTTCCTGGTTGGTGGGGGCATCGATGGCGTCCATCGGAACACTGACCGCCCGGACCTGCGCGATGGGGGGCGGCCCCGGTTTGACCAGTGAGATGAAGCTCCCCACGGCGGGGTTGTGCAGGACAGGCACACGCTCGAGCGTTTCGGTGTCCGTGATATGCGGTTGCGCGTGCAGGCCCAGTTGCAGCACGAACCCGAGCCGTTCCGCTTCAGCGGCCGCCGGGGCATTGCGGGCGCCATGCGACCACACCAGCACACGCGGTCGTGATCCCGTACGTTCTTTCATCAAGCGCACGGCATGGCTGAGTGTCGCCTGGATGCGCGAGCGTTGCTCGGCTTCTGTTTCGTAACGACCTGTCCCTGCATCATAGAGGCGCGTGATGGCGGCAAACCCGACATCGCCCTGCGGGTTGCCGCATACCAGTTCAAACAGCCCCTCGGCTTCGACCCCCAGTGTCACGAGACGGTGACCGGCAAGTTGACCTATCTCGTCCCATGACATCAACGGTCCACTCAGGTCCATGGGCGGGCCGTTTTCAATCCAGGCCGGGCATACGGAGACAATGACAGGGATATCATAGAGTTCGAGAACCGGAACGACGTGCTTCATAACGCCGGCGTAGCCGTGGTCGAATGTGAGGAGCACGGCGTTGTCGGGAAGGCTCCGCTCACCGCGCCGTGCCGCGGCAATGTCGCCGGCGCTCACGAAGTGGTAGTCGTGTGTGCGAAGGTACTCGATATGCTGTAAGAAGCGCAGTGAAGCCATGGCGGTAGGTGCTCGGTTCTCACGGTCGCTCACGTCGAAGTAGCAGAGGGCCAGCAGCTCGTCGGGCTCGAACGACGGAAGTACGCTGACATCGCCGCTGGTCTCATCCCAAGCGGCTTGCGCCTCGACCATGCGTGATTCGACGTGGCGCCGGACATGGGCCCACATCAGGGAGGGGTGGGCCGCCACGACTTCCTGGGCCAGGCTCAAGCAGCCCATGTCGCACAGGAGTTGGGCCTTGAGGTTCACGGCATCGGCGCTGTCCGGGTCAAGTTCGAGAATTCGATCAAACGTATCGAGGGCGAGAACCCGAGTGCCGGCCTGCCACTGAACAGCCGCCAACGCGAGCAGGAGCGTCGGGCGCTGCGGATTGAGACGGATCGTGCGCTGGATGGCCTCCAGCGCATCGTCGTAGCGCTTGTCGTCGAGCAGGGCGAGGGCGAGACCCAGGCCGGCATCGGCATCGGCCGGTGTTGCCTCGATGATGGTGCGGTAGATGGTAGCGGCCTCGGAGCGCTTTCCGCCCTCGCGGTAGGCGTCGGCCACGGAGCGCAGCATGGGGGTGGGCAGTACATAGCCTTCCGGTAGTCCCTCGTAGGCTTTGATCAGCTCGGTCGTGGCGCTGGTATTGAGGAGTGCTTCCAGATAGGCGGGCTTGAGAAACTCGGCCTCCGGGGCCAGCGTCACGGCCCGGCGCAGAAGCGTGAGTGCGCGGGTGTCTTCGCTGCCTTGGGCAGCCTTGTGCAGAACCATCACGAGCAGGTTGCGCGCACGGATGTCATTCGGGGTGACGGTCAGGATCTTTTCATATGTCTCCACGGCACCATCGTAATCCTGCGTCCGCCGCTGCATGGCGCCCTTGGCGGATAGGAGGCCTGCGTCATTAGGGGCGGCCCCAAGCTTCTTTTCGATCTGATCGAGTGTCTCTGGTTGCAGGGAGTCTGCCCGTGTACCGGTCAGCGCAACAAGCGTAAGCGCGGTGAGCAAACATACGAAGCGCGTAGCACGCCAAAGTCGAATGGACATAGACACAACCTCCTGTTCACCACTGATGCAAATTCAGCGGTTGTGAGTCTAGCCCCGCACTCCGCGACAGTGCAAGGCAATTGGGGTACTTCTCATCATGATGAGAACAGACATAATAAGCTGAAAATCCCCTTGCGTACCTTATAGTAGGAACTAGAATGCCATCTAAGGAAGCAGATGACGTCGCGACAAGATTCGTGTTGGATTTTGTCGGCGTGGGGTCAAGCGAAGAGGTCAAGCGTGAATCATTTTTCCATGGATCAGCTTCTGGGCGAGATGGCTACCCAACAGGCATCCGATCTCCTGGTCATGGCCGGGACGATGCCGCAGTACCGTGTGAACGGTGTGCTCGTGCCTTTCGGCACCACCCCCTTGCGTGGTGAAGATACACGCGCCCTGGCCGAGTCCCTGCTCAGCAAGCCGGACCGCGCGACCTTCGAAGTAGACCGCAGCATCGACATTGCCTACGGCATCGAGGGGGTCTCCCGCTACCGTGTCAACGTCTTCTATCAGCGCAACTCGATTGCGATGGCGATCCGGATGATTCCGTACGACATCCCCGAGTTCGAGACCCTCGGCCTGCCGCTGATCGTACGCGACTTTGCCTCGCGCCCCCATGGGCTCGTCCTGATCACCGGACCGGCCGGCAGCGGCAAATCCACCACGCTGGCATCAATGATTGATTTCATCAACGAAACGCGCCATGTCCACGTCGTCTGTATCGAGGATCCCATCGAGTATCTTCACACCCATCGCCAGAGTGTGATTGCCCAGCGTGAGCTGCGGTCGGATGCGCACACGTTCTCGGGCGCGTTGCGCAGCGTGTTTCGTCAGAGTCCCGACGTCATCATGGTGGGGGAGATGCGTGACCTCGAGACCATGCAGTTGGCTCTGACGCTTGCCGAGACCGGCCACCTGATTATGGGCACGCTGCACACGCAGGATACGACCCATGCCATCAATCGAATCGTGGACGTCTTCCCGCCCGATCAGCAGCAGCAGGTCTACGTGCAGCTTTCCATGGTGCTGGTGGGGATCATCTCGCAGCAGCTTCTGATGACTCAGGACAAGACGCGTCGCGTGCTGGCGTGCGAAGTGATGAACGTCAACAACGCCATCCGCAACCAGATTCGCGAGATGCAGATCCAGCAGATTTACTCGGTGATTGAAACGGGCGCTTCGGAGGGTATGATGACGATGAATGATTCGCTCTCCCGGCTGTTTCATGAGGGGTTGATTACAGAGGAGAAAGCGCTGCGCCGATCGCCGCGCCCGAAAGAGTTGGTTCGGTTGTTGAATGCTAAGCCTCGCAGAAAATGAAAGGCAGGTTGGTGATGGGTAAGTCTGACAGATGGATGGTGGCAGGTCTGGCGATTCTGATGGTTCTGGCCGTGGGCGTGATCCCGGCGGTGAGCCAGGATGTGGAACCTGAGGCAGAGATGACCGAGGAGGTCTATGCCGACAAAGTGAGCATCAACGTTCAGGGCGGAAACCTTGTGCAGGTGCTGAGCGCTTTTTCGCGCCAAACCGGCAAGAGCATTGTGATTGGTCCTGATGTCGAGGCAACGGTCAACGTTCACCTTGCGGACGTGCCATGGAAGGATGCGCTCGACGTGATCCTCAAGCCTTACGGCTACGACTACCAGCAGGTTGGCGAGGCGATTGTCGTTAACTCGTTGGACAAGTTTCAGACCGTTGAGATGCAGGAACCGCTCAGTTCGCGTGTGTTCCATCTCAAGTACCTGGATGCGGCGGCGGTCAAGGATATGATTGAGGCCCAACTCACCAGTCGGGGCAATTGGAGTGCGTTGACCATCCGCGGTCAGCGCGGATGGGCGTACGAAGATACCGCGAGGAGCGGTCGCGGAGCCGGTGGATCGCTGAACCGACGCGAACGAGCTAGCGTTGAGGATGAGCGAGTGCTGGAAAGCCTCAAGCTTCGCGGCAAGACCCTGGTGGTGGTCGACACCTCCTCGGTGATCGAGAAAATCGAGGCCATGTTGCGGGAAGTCGATCTCAAGCCGCCCCAGATCCTGATCGAATCCCGTTTTGTCGAGGTATCGTCCGACTTTATGAAGGACATCGGTGTTGAGTTTGGCACAGGTCCGAACGCCACGCAGACCGCAGCGGTGCAGCCGGTCAACCTGGAAGGCGACGGCAACCTGGTGGGGATTGGCATCCGCCAGACGGGAGGCAATGTCCGTCCGGCCTCTTTTGCCCCGCAGTCAGAAATCGGCGGTTCCGCGCCTTACCAGGCCGGGCTCTCCCTGCTGTTTCAGCAACTCACAGACCTTCAGTTCGAAGTGCTGCTGCACATGATGGAGGAGGATGTGCGGGCCAATCTCCTCTCATCCCCGCGCGTGATGACGCTGAACGACCAGGAAGCCACGATCATGGTCGGCACCAAGTATCCGATTATCGAGTCGCGAACAAGTGCATCCGGCTCGTCATCCGGCTCTATCTCCACCTCGCTCGACTACTATGAGAATATTGGCATTCAGCTCAATGTGATTCCGCAGATCTGCGACAACAACTCGATTCGCATGGTCGTCAACCCGAAGGTTCGTACGCTCATTTCGACCACGTCGGGCAAGACAGGTGAGCAGGGCAACATCTCCCTGACCGAATACCCTGTCCTCTCCACACGCGAAGCCGAGACACATGTTCTTGTGCAGAGTGGCGAGACGATCGTGATTGGTGGCCTGCTGGAGGACCAGGAGAGCAAGACCACGCTGCGCGTACCGTTCCTTGGCTCTATTCCTCTTTTAGGGCGGCTGTTCCGGCGTGAAGCCGTCAACAACCGGAAGATGGATCTGCTCATCTTCCTGACCGCAACGATTATTGACTCCGAGAGTGACATGGTCGATGAAGGCGTGATGCGCGAGGCCACCACGGCGCACATCGTCGAGATGGAGAAAGCGACCCGCGAGTTGTTTGAGGCCCGGGCGCGCGAGAAATCCGAACGTATGTCCGAGGAGGTGCGGCGGGAAGAAAAGCGCCGCCAGTCAATCGAGCAGGCGCGTAAAGAATCTGAAGCGCGTCGCAAGGCGGATGAAGCGCAGGCCGTTGAAGAAGCGGAAGCGCGTGATCGCGCCATCGATGAAGCCAAGACCGAGCAACGTGCGCGTGAGCAGGCCGCCCTCGAGGCCGCCCGTGCAGAGATTGCAGAGAAGCTGAACCGCGAAGAGGATACAGGGACCTCCCTGAATCTACCGGCCGGGGAAGACGATGCCGAACGCGAATCGGTTATCAGGCGTTTTCCTGCGGTAGGGCAGTGATCAGTGGACGGTGGACGGTGGACGGTAGTCAGTAATCGTATGAGTACGCTTAAACTAGGCGATATTCTCCGGAACGGTGGGTCCATCACCGACGCGGAGCTGGATCACGCGCTTGATCAGCAGCGTGGCACCAACAAGTTTCTTGGTGATGTGCTGTTGGAGCTGGGGTATGCCTCGCCCACGGATATCGCGCGGGCGCTTGCCGTGCAGCTCGATATCCCCTTTATCGAGCTCGGCGACGCCTACGAACTTCGCCCCGATGAAGTGCATCTCGTTCCCGAGTCCGTGGCGCGTCGCTTCTGTCTGGTGCCGATTAAGAAGGAGACAGCCTCGGCCGTGACCGTTGTGATGCGCGATCCGCTCGACATCGAGGCGCTGGATACGGTGCGGACGCAGACCGGGCTGGAAGTGATTAAGGCGGTAAGCACCGAGGACCGTATCCTGGCGGCGATCGACAAGTTCTATCGTGCCGATGCCTACCTCGAGCATGATTTGAAGGACATTGCCGATCTAGATGCCGAGACCGCGCCGCTGGATGGCGAAGAGGGGCGCGATGCCGACCAGCTTCGCATCGAGGCCAACGATGCGCCCGTGGTGCGGTTTGTGAACCTGCTGCTCATGCAGGCGGTTCGCGACGGGGCGAGTGACATTCATTTCGAACCCGGCGAACGCGATGTCACTGTGCGTCTGCGAATCGACGGCGTGCTCCAAGAGGTCACGCCGCCGTCCAAGACGCTTTATCCGGCCATCGTCACGCGTGTCAAGATTCTGTCCAATATGGACATTGCCGAGCATCGACTGCCGCTCGACGGACGGTTCAAGTTTTCGGCCTACAAGCGCGTCATCGACGTGCGTGTGTCGTCCCTTCCTGAGATTCACGGGGAGAAACTGGTGCTGCGTATTCTCGACCGGAACTCGCTCAAGGTCGATATGACCGAGATCGGGTTCGGCCAGGACATGCTTCAAAGCTTTCGCCGTGTATTGAAGCTTCCCAACGGCATTGTGCTCCTCACCGGACCCACCGGCAGCGGCAAAACCACCACGCTCTATAGTGCCCTTAGCTTCCTGCGCAGTCCGACCCAAAACATCCAGACCGTTGAGGATCCGGTCGAGTACCAGCTCAACAAGATCAACCAGATGCAGGTGCGCGCCCTGATCGACCTGACGTTCGCCAACGCGTTGCGGTCGATCCTGCGTCAGGATCCCGACATCATTATGATTGGTGAGATTCGCGATGCGGAGACCGCGCGCATTGCCATGCGCGCCTCATTGACCGGTCATCTGGTGCTCAGTACCCTGCATACCAACGACTCCCCCTCCGCCTTCTGGCGGCTGCGCGATATCGGCATTGAGCCCTACCTGATCGCCGCCACCATCAAACTCGTGCTCTCTCAGCGTCTGGTTCGGGTGCTCTGTCCCGAGTGCAAAGAGGAGACCCGGCCCGATGCGGAGCTGCTGAACCTACTTCGGCCTCACCGGGAGGATGTAGACCAGTGGACCTTCTACAAGGGCGTGGGATGCACCAAGTGCAACAGGCGCGGATTCAAGGGGCGGACCGGTATTTTTGAGTACCTGGAAGTGGGTGACGGCGTGCGGCAGATGGTCATCGATAACGTGGGCGAAGTGGAGCTGCGTAAAGGCGCGCAGGAACTCGGCATGGAGCCGCTGCTGGTGAATGGGCTGCACAAGGTCGAACGCGGAGAGACCACCGTGACGGAGTTGTTGGGGGTTTGTCCGCTGGGGTTGGGTTAATCGGGGAGAGGGAGAGCGTCTCGCGCAGAGGCGCAGAGTGATCCAGGCATTCTGCCTGGGCTATGATGTGGCTCCCCTTTGGGGAGCGGGAGAAGACGACCCCAAAGGGGTCGAACATTATAGCCCAGCGAGAATCGCTGGGAGTCAATGAGAGAAGGGAGAATGGCGACATTTTCATATACGGCTAAGCAGGACGATGGCGAGATGGTGCGTGCCACGTTGCGTGCCGATTCGCGTCATGCCGCCCTCGGCCTGCTGCGCGGTCGTGGCCTGATTCCCCTTTCGGTGGAAGAGGTCGGTCGCGGCCGGGTGCGCGCCAAGAGCCGTAAGCGCGGCAGCTTCACGCGTTGGGGCGGCGCTATCTCAACCAGCGACAGGGCGATCTTCTGCCGTCAGCTTGCCATCTCCGTCAATGCCGGCGTCCCCCTGCGCGAGTCGTTGGAGTCGATTACGGAAGACCTCGATAAACCCGCCTTCAAGCGCGTGCTGGAACACATTGTTGATCAGTTGCATGCCGGCGTATCATTCTCCGATGCCTTGTCGCAACACCCGGCCACATTCAACACGCTGTTTGTCGCCCTGATCCGGGCGGCGGAGGAGTCGGGCAGCCTGCCCCAGACACTTGAGCAGTTGGCCGTGGCGGAGGAGCGTTCGCAGCGGTTGCAGACCAAGATTCGCAGTATCACGGCCTACCCGATCTTCATTGCCATCTTCTTTGTGGTGGTCTGTGTCATCATGACTCTGTACGTCTTGCCAAAGTTTCAGGAGATTTTCAGCGGCTACAGTTCCGAGCTGCCTCGCGTTACGCGCATGGTTTTCGGGCTCAACCAGTTCATGATCGATAACGCCCTGCTCATCGGCGGGGGATTTGCATTCGTGGTTATTGGCCTTTATCTGTGGGGGCGTACGGTGGCGGGCCAGTACATGTTTGATGCTATGAAGCTCAAGCTGCCTTACTTCGGTCCCTGCTTCATGAAGTTTGCCGTGTCACGCTTCTGTCAGAATTTCTCCGTGATGATGAAGGGGGGGGTGCCGGTGGCCACGGCCATGGAGATGTCGGCGGCAACCTGCGGCAACCGGGTCATGGAGAAGGCGCTGCTCGAGGCGCGCGACCGAATCATTGATGGCGCCGGCATTTCCGAGAGCCTTGAGCGCGACGTCAGGCTTCCGCGTCTGGTGGTGCGCATGGTGAGCGTCGGCGAGTCATCCGGACGGCTGCCCGAAGTGCTCGAGCGTATCTCGCTGGTGTACGAGGAACAGGTGGAAGCCGCGATCATGGTCGCCACCTCACTTTTCGAGCCGCTTGTGATTTGTCTGTTTGGTATAGTAGTATTGATTCTGGTAATGGCGGTGTATCTGCCGGTGTTCTCGGCAGCCGCGTATGGGTCGTGAGCCGGAAGCCGGAGATCGGAGATCGGATGTCGGAAGGAAACGTCGGTTATCGATTGGGTATCGGTGATCGGAACAAACTAAACCCAAAAGGGAGACACACAATGAAACGTAAACGCGAAGGTTTCACACTCGTGGAACTGATGGTAGTGGCGGTCATCGTCGCTATTCTTGCAGCGGTAGCCATTCCGCTGATGAGTGCTAACAAGGTTCGCGCCATGGCAACGGAAGCCGAGGCGGGATGCGGAACAATCCGCACGGCTCTGCGCGCTATGTATGCGGAAACGGGGGCTTATGATACGGATCTGAACGGTGGATCAATCAGTGCGGGTGACTTGGCTTCGTCGCTGCCGGGCATCGGTCCAGCCGATCTTGATGGCCGCTACTTCGACGATCCGTGTTACACATTGACGGCGGTTAGCGCCAGTGGTTATACGATTCGCTGTTTGGGTTCAGCCTCTGGTGCGCCGGAAGCGAGCAAAGTTAGCGGTGTAACCGTGACGCTGGACGATGCCGGCGCGTTGGTGAAGACTCTGCCGTAGCGAGATCCCTGTATAGGGGGGGACGTCACCCCCCGTTCTGAACGTGAGTGTATGGGTGATACATGGCACTAACGAAAGAGACAGTCATAGGACTCGATATCGGGGCTGACCAGGTTTCGATGGCGCAGGTCGAGGTGCGTGGCGTGAAGAACGTGCATCTCCGCAATGCGGGCTGGGCGCCGTTGTCGCCCGGCCTGGATGCTGGGAGCATAGCCTCGGTGGTGCGAGACTTGTGGAAAGAGTGTCGCCTGTCCTCTTTCACGGTCGCTTCCTGTCTGCGGACTCCTGCGCTGGTGGTGCGGCATTTCCGGTTTCCGTCGTTGAACGATGAGGAGTTGACGGCTGCTCTCGGGCTGGAGGCCGAGGAGGTGTTACAGCTCGATTCCAGCCAGATCGCCATGGATTGGCACGAAAACCTTGTCGACGCCGGGCCCGATGACGCACGTGGCCGGGAGGGGGTCCTGGTTGCGGTTCCCCTGGACGAGTTGACGCGCCACCAGGAGATACTGGAGGCGGCCGGGCTGCTGCCCGTGATTGTGGATATCGGCTGTACGGCGCTTGGTAACGCCTATGTGGGGCTGCGCGGAGAGGAACACAAGGCGCATGCCGTCTGTCTGGTGAATCTGAATGGTAGAACGGCTGACGTGGCCATCCTGTTTGACGGCAACGCGATGTATCCGCGTTGTCTGGCCAATGTAGGCGCAGGCGAGGGCCGCGATCGGTACCTGGCCGATAGTTTGAACGACATGCTTAAGTACTATCAGTTCAAGCTACGGCGTGAGCCGGTGACGGATATTGTGCTCACGGGGCAGACCCCTGAAAAGGGTGCGTTGTGTGAGGTTGTACAGAAGCGTACCGGGCTGCCGGTCTCCATGTGGGCGCCATGTGAGGACATTCATATTCGCCACGGGCGTGTTCGGCAGGCGTTGGAACGTCACCCCGAGCAGGGGCTGACGCTGGCCACGGCTATCGGTGTGGCGATGAGAAGATAGGGGTTTAGGTCGGGGACCCCAAAGGGGTCCAACATCATAGCCAGGGGTGAAACCCCTGGGAACTGAATAATGATAGAGGCTGATAGCCGACAGCCTAATCAGTCCGAGCGAAGCGATCTGGAGCGACGATGGTGATGTTTGAGATCAACCTGATGAAAGACCGGGCCTTTTCCGCACCCGTGCGGAAAGTGCTGTTCTGGGGGGTGTCGCTCTATCTGGTGATCTGTATTGCGGCCCTGGCCGGCATAGCCAACTGGGGTACCCATCGGTTGATCGCCGCCGCACGGCTTCGTGAAAGCCTGGCGGAACAGGAAGAGCAGTTCCACAAGACCCACCACCGCTCACAGGATATTCTGGAGTACGCCCGGCGAGCCAGAACCCGACTTGAAATAGATGCCGAAAGCCTGGAAACCATTGATGGACTTATCCGTAACAGAGTGAGTCTGGTCAGCATCATATCGGCGTTGACCGCCCCGCTGCCGGTCGGGGTCGATCTGCTGAACTTGACGCTGAACGGCAAAGAAGGATCTATAAATTTCAGTGTGGTGATTCCGGAAGGACGCTCCGATGATCGCATCAGCGGTGGGCGGCTCACCTCGATTTGGAATGCCGATGAGACACTTCAGCTCCGGCTGGAACGTATCCGGGCGGTCTCGACCAAGCGTGATCGGCTGCAAGGCAAGACCGTGGTGGTGATGCAGTTTTCGGCGGGACTTAGGTAGAACGGGGGAGAGGAACCGCGGAAGGCACGGAAAGTACGGATATAGGGAGAGAAAGGGAGAATCTCGTGCAGAGACGCAGAGGCGCAAAGAAGAGGGGATCGTCGTCTGTTGGGGAGAGGAACCACGGGAAGACGGGTTGCTGGTAGGTAGAGTATAGAGAGCAGTTCTTATGGATTTGGGTGTATTCAGACGAAAGAAGGCGACGTTCTGGGCATGGCTTGTCCTGCCGGCGTTGTGCGTGGCGGTGGCCTTCCAGGCCTTCCATGTCACCTGTCTGTTTGTTGAGGATCGACTACAGCGGCGGCAGGCCGTACTCGGGATACTTTCCGACGTCGAGCAGCGTATGGATGTTGCCAAAGATGTGGTCCTGGGATTTGCCGCGATGGGCGGCGGTCGCGCGGCGGCGGGAAACGTCAACTCGCGTATTACGGAGTTGGCTCGTCGCCATCATTTTGTGGTCAACTCGCTACAGGTTAAGGATTCGACCGAGAACAGTGAGGAGGGCGCGCGGGCGCTTGAGATCGACCTTAAGGGCGAAGGGGATATTCTGTCGCTGATGCAGTTCATGAACGAATTGCAGAGTCCCCAGCATCTGACCATCGTTGACGGGGCCACCATTCGACTCAAGCGCCAGACATCCGGAGTGTCGGCCGTCTACAATTCCGAGCTGTCGGTCCGCTGTTTCCACGATGCGCTCCAAGGGGGGGGCGATGACTGAACTCTCTCTTAAGCAACAGGCCGTGCCGCTGACGTTGCTGGTCGCCTTGTTGGTGGCCGCCGTCGTCGGTGCCGTGGCCCACCAACGCCTCAAGCAGGAGCGCCGCGCCTTCTCGATCGATCATTATGAACGACTGATGCATCGCATCGATGTCGTGATCAGCTCTATAAGCGACACCATGGTTCAGGAGGGCATGGCGGCTGATTTTGAGGAACTGCTCAAGCGGTCGAAAGCCGAACTCACCGCGGATACCCCCGCTCCCATCGATATGTCCGGGGAACGTCTGCCCTTGGAGTTGACGGGCATTGTCTGGAATCCTCACATCCCCCTCGCTTTTCTGAACGGGATGACCGTTGAAAAAGGCGATCGGGTGGGGGATGCCGAGATCATTCATATAGGGAAGGAGTCGGTCAGCGTGCGGTATCCTGATAAGACCGAACAGACCCTGACCCTGACACCGAATGATGAGTAGCCGTTCACGGGAGAGGAACCGCGAATGAACGCGAATGAACGCGAATGGAGTGGGCCCGCCCCCGCGCGTACAGGTGCCACGCTGATCGAGGTCATGCTGGCCAGCGTCATCCTGGCCATACTGGCCCTCGCCGGTGCGGCCTTCATCTACCGTAGCCGTGCCGACATCGCCCTCCAGAAAAACCGCCGCGTGGCGGTTGAACTGGCCAATGCCCGGCTGGAGGAAGTGATGTATGATTGGACCTATGCCGATACACTGAACATGGTGGGGTCGCCAACAAACCAGTGGTTGACCATTAACGGTCGTGGAAACTATCGGCGTCGAACCATTGTGAACCAAACCGGCGCGGGCCATGACAACTGCCTGCGCATCATCGTGCGAATGCGGTACAACCAGCGCGACAATTCCGACGAGGTCCGCTTCGAAACCCTGAGGGGGCGTTAGCCATGTTCAGGTGCGTAAGATCTTGGACTACAGCTTCGCGCAGTGGGGTGACGATCATTGAGCTTATGGTCGCCATGCTATCGGCAAGCGTGTTGGCCATCACGGCCGGTATTATCCTGGTGTACTGCTTCAGAACCCTGCGTGCGAACGGCGATGCGGTGGAGCTGCAACGGGATGTGGATATCACGACGCGGACCCTGTTCAGGGCTATTCGAACGGCTCGAGACAATGACACAACGGTTTCCGGTGGTGGGACCACGCTGGAACTTGACGGAGGGGCCAGGACCTTCACGTTTCTTCCGAATGGGGGTGGTCTTGTCTATGATCCCAACGTGGGTGTCAGTGGCGATGAGCAGATGCTTGCGAGCAACACATCCACGAACGCAAACGAATGCCGGTTTTGGGACAACGGCGATTCGATTAGAATATTGTTAACCGTTTATGCTCAAGATGATACAATTCAAGTCGATACCGACATACACATGCGTAACGAGATATAAGCTATGAAAACCAAGCACTATCACGATGACCCCCGACGGGGTGCCATTCTTGGCGTTGTCCTTGTCGTCGTGGGTCTGGTGAGCTTCATCGGCATGGGCCTGATGGAACTCGCCGCGCGCGATGGCGAAGAGGCATCGAAAGCCGTAAGCAATACACGCGCTTTCTGGCTGGCCGAGGCGGGTGTGCAGCGTATCGTTAAGCGGTTGTATGATGGAACGCCGGGCAATGTTGGCAACAGGACTCTGGGGTACGGCAAATACCGAGTCTGGCTCCATGACACGGCCGATCCTCCCTATGCGGTGGCGCGCGGTCGCGCCGGCTCGTCAGATCGCTACATCCGGGTAGATCTCGTCTATCTGGCCTCGCCCTATGAGGACACCGTGTATGGCGGCGGTGCGGGTGGAGGTGATTGGGTGCTGGATCTGAGGGGATCGGGGGATCCTAACTCTTGGAACGACAGGGGCGGACGGGACATCATCAACGGCGATATTTATGCCAATGGCGATCTCTATATGGACGAGGACAGCGAGGTTAATCCGGCCCCCGCTCCCAACACCTACAATCTCAACGGAGATGTGGAGGTAACTGGTGGGATCACGGTCGATGGCAGCGCGTCAATATCGGGCGGGCAGACGACAGGTGTTGACCCCCGTGAGTCACCGGATCTGAATGCGATGGATTATGCCAACAACAACACGTATGACATCGCCCAGATATTCGACGATCTCGGCATATCATCTGGCTATCTACCTGCGGGACATCCTCTACGCGATGTCGTTATGAAGAATCCATCTGGCCGTACCTCCGAATGCGCATCGACTACGGGGGACGACTTCTTTTTTGAACCTCGCGTTTGCAACAACAATGGTGCCGATTCCCATGAGGCACGAACTCCGCTTGATCTGGGAGATGGGAATCTCTATTACGTCGATGGTGAGGTGTGGTTTCATAGTGATTACGTGTACGGATTCGAAGTGGATGGACAAGCCACGATAGTGGCCACGCACGATGTACACATCAGTGACAATCTAAAATACAAGGACAGCACTGATCTGCTCGGGTTGATTGCGCTTGGTGAGTACGATGCGGGGGGGGATCTGGATTCAGGCGGGAACTTCTACTTTGGTGACCCGGAGTTCGGGACGCTCTTCACGGTTGATGCCTTCATGTTTGCGGGCAATGACTTCCTGTATAACACCCGTTCGACCGGCCCCGGACAGGAGGAGCCGGAAAGCGGATTTGAGGTGTATGGGAACTTTGCGGCAATCAATCGGGTGAGTGTCAATCGCGACTGGTACAGACCCTCGGGTGGCGGTAGTCGTCGTGCCGCGTGGTATGATCACAGCACTGACGAGTGGAAAGATGTTGTCACTGACGATCCCCTGACGCCGGGGGAGATCAGCGGCATGCGCCACTACCGCATGAAGGTGTCATACGACGAGCGGATACGAGATCCGACAACGCAACCCCCGGGACTTCCGGAAGGCGGCGGGAGCATCTTTGGCGGCATGGTGGGCTGGGCGGAAGTCAATACAAGTAGCGGGTAGACATTTCTGCGGGATAGGGTAGTATTCGATAAGAATGTGATAGGAGGCTTGGTATGAAGCGGTTGGGCATTGTCGGTTTAATTGGGATTGTTGTGGTTGCGGTCGTGATGGGCATATGCGGTGTGGGATGCGATACGGTGACCGATTCATCAGGCGCCATCAGCTTCACAACACCGCTAATGACGGTGACGGGACGGTATGCCGTCGTGATTACCGTATCTGACACAAACAATAATCTCTACCTTCCCCTCATCTGGTCTGTCTCCGACTCGTCGCTGGGTGACTTCACCGAGCAGGGAGGCTTGACCGCGCTCTACATGGGCGGGACCGAGGTCGGCATCAATACGATCACGGCGAGAGATCAGGGCAATGCCGAAGGAATCATGGTGGTCAACCACGTTCCGGCTGACGGCATCAGTCTCAGCCCTCTAACCAACACCCTTGATGGTGCTGGCGCGCAAATGCAGTTTACCGTAGTCCCCGATGGGCTTGCACTGCCCTTGGTATGGACGAGTGGCAACGAGGCGTTCGGTGTCTTTGTGGGCGGGGGCCAGTACGATGCCGTATATGCCGCTGTTGGTCCTGTCGGGGACAACTTCATCAGCGTCAGAGACCAGATGGGAGCCTCTGCTACCGCCATCGTCTATCACCGTTAGCTGTCCCTCTATATGCAGAAACATCCCGCGGTAATCCTGGTACTGGTGTTGGCCGCGCTGCTGCTGGGCATCTACTGGCACACGCTGTTCGGGCATTCCGTCCACACCCGGTTTGCGCTGCTCGACGATTCCTCGTCCCTCAAAGAGAATCCGCATCTTGCCGAGGCGTGGGATGTCGACGGCCTTGGCGCATTGGTGGCGCGGCCCTACTTCTTCGACTGGACCCCGCTCTACTGGGCGGTCATCTGGGTGCAGCGCGGGCTCTTTGGAAATTCCGCAGTGGCCTATCGTGCGGTCAGCCTGGTGGCGTTCTTGAGCGCCATGTTCATGCTCTTCGGCCTGATGCGACGCTGGAGCGGGTCACCCCCGCTTGCGGCACTCCTTGTCCTACTTCTTGCCGCGCACCCGCTCGTGGTGGAGTCCCTGGCTTGGCCCACCACCCAGAAGACGGTGCTGAGCCTGTTACTCGCGGTGGCGAGTCTCTCCCTGTACGACCGGATGCTTCGTTCCGGGAATCGTGCCGCACGGTTATGCCTCTGGTGCGCTGTGGCAGGCTTGGTCGTAGTCTCGTTCGGCATCAAGTTGCGTGGTCTGACGCTTCCGTTTTGCCTTGCCGCATATGACCTGGCATGGTCGATGGGGGCGAAGTCGAAAGGTTTCCGTGAAAGGGCGACGGGAATGCTGTGTCGCAGCGGCTTGCTCATGACAGCCGCCCTCCTGTGGGCGCTCTATAACCAGGTTGCCGTGTTCGGTGGATCGGAAAGCGGGCTCACGTTCGACACCTACCTTGGCGGGAGTTTCTTCAATTCCATCGCAACTCATGCGGTCATTGAGTGGCGATCCCTTCTCCAATGGTTCTGGCCTGGGCGGATCTACTTCTTCTATGCCTATGAGATCTACGGTCTGTCGGACTGGGAGCCCTGGGCGGCCGGGATGGGCGTGCTTGGTGTAGTCGGGCTCCTGGTTGGCGCCACTCCGCGCGAGCATCGCAACATGGCACTGTTTGGTGCCTGTTGGTACCTGCTGCAACGGGCGCTGACGGCAGGTGTTTTTCCGCACCAGTGGGGCGAGATGTGTAACCGGTATGCTCTGGTGGCGTCGGTTGGGCTGGTGCCGCTGCTTGGCCTGCCTCTGCTGCGCGTCTACAGGAGTATCGCGCGGCCCGACTGGCGACGATGCCTGCTTGCGGCTGCCGGGGGTGTCTTGATCGTCTTTGCGATGCAAAGCTGGATTCTCAGCACACGCTACATGACCTACTCGGGTCTCGCGAAGTTGAGCCATCCCGACAGCACACGTGTGCGTTTCCGGCGGCTGATGCAGTCGCGCGGCAACAGCGTGGACGTCGATTGGGCCAGGCTTCGCGATGACTTGGCTGCGCCGACAGCCATCGGATGGATCCAGCTTGCGCGTGCGGCGGCCCACTGGGGGCAAGACCGGTACGCGCGTGGCTTCGATCCGCCGGATGATGAGGTGCTCCAATACGCAGGCCGTGTTCCGTTGCCTGTCTACCGGCACCTCGTTCTTGCCTCGTACTATGCCGCGACGGACAGACCCGACCTCTTCCGCACGCTGCTCACTGAAGCTCTTGACATCGCAGCGCCACGCCTTAAGAGGTGGATGGTCGCCGTGGAATCTGACCTGCGTGCTGGACGTGAACGAGACTGGTACCAGGCGTACCTGCGTGTTGAGGATGGCGTGGCACGGCGCGGTGAGCTGGAGGAATGGTCAAAGGTGCTGCCCCATGCCTTGGAGCTTCTTGTCGAGGTCGAGACGCGAAGACAGGTCGTCGTGCTCGGCTGTGGGATCAATCCGGAAGCCCCGTTCTGGCGACGCCAGTGGGCGGCGTTGGATGACTCCGGGGGGAGCGACAGACCATAGCGGTGGTCGGTATTTGTTTGGACCAGCCATGAAGCGTAGGCTCGGTCACGATAAGGGGAGAAGACGTGCGGCGATTCATCAATGAGCTCATCGCAGGCGAGATATCGCGGGCAACGCGGTACGGTGCCTGCGTGGTCCAGGTAGAGCCCCTCGGGTTTGACGACGGATTGCTGCTGGGCAAGTTGGATGCTCCCGCCCGTGAATCGGTTTCGCTGGACGAGTTCCGGGCGCATTCGCGGGCACGACCGAGCCCCGTTCATGTGTTGCTGAATGGGAATCTCAATCACCATTGCGACGTACAGGCATTGCTGCAGACCCTACACGAAGGACTCGGTCGTACCTCGCGCGTTGTAGCTGTGCTGTTCAGTCCGTACTGGGCATACGTCTATCGCGTGGCCACGGCGCTGGGTATTCGGAAAGGCGACATACCCACGACGTTTCTGACAGAGAGCGATCTCAGAAGTGTGGCGAAGCTGGCCGATTTTGAAGTTGTGCGGTTGCGTCATGTGGGGTTCATCCCATTCCGCATGCTGGGGCTTGGCACGTGGATTAACCGCTTCCTGGCCGCCTGTCCTGGTCTGCGATGGCTCAGTATGACGAACGTCGTGGTGCTGCGTCCGATAACCCATGCCCGGGAGCGTCCTTCCTTGTCGATCATCATCCCGGCGCGGGATGAAGCGGGCAACATCGAAAACGCGCTGAAGCAGTTGCCCAGGCTGGGCGTGTCGTTGGAGGTCATCTTCGTGGAAGGGCATTCGTCGGATGGGACTTGGGACGAGATCCAGCGAGTGCAGGCGCTCTACGGAGACAGGTTCACGATCAAGAGTCTGCAACAGGAAGGCGTCGGCAAGAGTGATGCGGTGAGAGTGGGCCTCTCGCATGCCTCGTCCGAGCTGCTCACGATCCTTGATGCCGATCTCACCATGCCCCCAGAGAAACTCAGCTGTTTCTACGAGGCCTATGTCGCCGAGAAGGCCGACTTCATTAACGGATCGCGACTACTCTATCCCATGGAAGGTGAGGCCATGCGTCTGCTCAACAAGGTGGGCAACCTGGTCTTCGCCCGTCTGTTGAGCTGGGTACTCGACCACGATCTGACAGATTCCCTTTGCGGCACCAAGCTCTTTCGGCGCGATGACTATGAACGGATGACGGCATGGCGACGGGATTTTGGCGACTTCGATCCCTTTGGCGACTTTGAGCTGCTCTTTCCCGCGGCATCGCTGGGAATCGGCTGCATAGATATGCCGATTCGCTACCGTGATCGAACCTATGGCAGCACGAGCATCTCCCGGTTCAGGCATGGGATCATGCTCTTTAGGATGGCGTGGATCGGGTTCGCGAAAATCAAACTGGGTGCACGCCGTGAGCATTGACAGTCCGGCTCGCGAAGCGCTCATTAGTCGCACGATCCTGTCGAAACCGTCCATGAGGCGGCTGTACGAAGAGCACTACAGTCAGTACCGAGATGTGATCGGTCGCACACCCACCAACGGGCTCCTGGTCGAACTGGGGGCCGGAGCAGGTTTTGCGAAAGAGTGTGTGCCGGGTATCATTACGACCGATGTGCTCGAGTACGAAGGTGTCGACCGAGTTGTCGACGCGACGGAGATGCCCTTTGCGGACGGTTCGGTTCGGTTCATCGGTATGATCAACGTGTTCCACCACATACCGGACGTGGAGCGCTTCCTGCATGAGGTGGCCCGTGTGCTGTGCCGCGGCGGCCGGATACTGGTGGTGGATCAGCACAACGGATGGATCAGTTCGCCCATCCTGCGGTTTCTTCACCATGAGCCCTATTGTCCGAACGAGCCGCAATGGGATTTCGATTCAAGCGGTCCGCTGTCGGGAGCCAACGGAGCCTTGGCTTGGATCGTGTTCCGCCGTGACCACGGGCGGTTTGAAGCGATATTTCCCGACCTCCACCTCGTACGTTACGAGCCCACCGCGCCTCTGAAGTACTGGCTGTGTGGCGGGCTTACGCGGTTGAACCTTCTACCGGGGTGGGCCTACCGATGTGTTGACCGTTTGGAAAGGTTTCTTCTGGCCCTGAGCAGCAACTTCGGCAGCTTCTGCTATGTTGAGATTGAGCGGCGGTAGCCCTATCCGTACGCCTCAGGGCCGGGCTCCGGGATCTCTTCGAGCAGTTTGGTGACGATGTCGATCGATCCGATGCCCTCGGAGTCTGCCGCGAAGTTGGTTAGGATGCGGTGACGCAACACCGGTGCCGCTGCGTGGCGGATATCGCTGCACCCCACATGGATCCGTCCCTCCAGCACCGCACGCGCCTTGGCGGCCAGAACAAGATACTGCCCGGCACGTGGACCCGCACCGGTCGAGACGAAGTTCTTGGTCACCTCGGGAGCATCGTCATATTGCGGCCGCGTGGCGCGCACCAGTCGGATGGCGTACTTCACGACGTGGGCTGACACGGGGACTTTGCGGACCACTTCCTGTAGTTTCAGTACATCCTCCTTCGTGATCACGCACTCGGGTGTCTGCACGGTCCCGGCCGTTGTGGACCCGACAATCTCCTCCTCTTCGTGCGCCTCGGGATAGTCGACCCAGATGTTGAACATGAAACGGTCCAATTGCGCCTCGGGCAGCGGATAGGTTCCTTCCTGTTCAATCGGGTTCTGCGTGGCCAGCACGAAGAACGGCGCATCAAGCTTGTAGGTCTCGTTGCCGACCGTGACGCGCTTCTCCTGCATGGCTTCCAGCAGGGCGGCCTGGGTCTTGGGTGGCGTACGGTTGATTTCATCGGCGAGCAGCAGGTTGCAAAAGATGGGTCCCTTAACAAAGCGGAACTCCTTCTCGCCGGTATCGCGGTTGCTCTCCAACACCTCGGTGCCGGTGATGTCGGTCGGCATTAGGTCGGGCGTGAACTGGATGCGCTTGAATTCAAGGTTGAGGACCTTGGCCATTGTGCTCACGGTGAGGGTCTTGGCCATGCCGGGCAGCCCGATCAGTAGCGCGTGGCCGTGGGCGATGATGCACATCAGGATCTGGTCGAGCACTTCGCGCTGACCAACAATGACTTTTCCGACCTCGGCGCGGATCGCATCGGCCCGGTCCTTCATCTTCTCAACCAGGGCGAGCTCATCGCTTGTTGTATCTGCGGCAGGCATTGCAGCGGACGTTGCAGTGGGCTCTGCGGCCGGTTCGGGGGCGGCTTCGCCCTCCTTCACGACCTCACCGTTCAAGCGGAAGGTGCAGACCGTCTCACCCAGTGTGATCACGTCGCCGTCCGCAAGCAGCGAGCTGGCTACCATTTTCCCGTTCAGGGCCGTGCCGTTGGAACTGTTGAGATCTGTGATCCGCCACGCATCGCCGTCGGGTTGCAGCTCGGCATGTTGACCGGATATTTCGCCGTCCTCGATAACCAGGTTGGCCTCTTCGTCGCGCCCTATGATCAAGGCGGAGTCGGGTAGCTCCATTTCCTGTCCGGAAAAAACACCTTCGGTGAAAACTAACTTGGGCATGCTGAGCTCCTTCTACGGTCCACAAACTCTAACGGGTAAGCTTTATTTCGCCAAGATCTTTGATTGAACGCGTCACGCGAACACCGCCCAGTTTCGCGGCATAGTTGTGTCGGGGTAGGGGTGCACCCGGCTCGTACGACACGGGGTAGAGATCGCGCGCCCGCGTGACCTGCCATCCGGGGCCCACATCCTTGAACAGGAGCAGCTTGAACGTGCGCCGGAACTCCCGGTGGCCTTCAGCCGATGACGTATCACGCACAAAGGTGCAGATGGCGCGGGCCGTGTTCCCACGGCCGGTGGTGCCTTCAAGACGGTGGATGAACTTCTTCTTGAAATAGGGTTCCGAGGCATTGACGATGTTCTTGACCTTCTTGCGATCCTCCTTCGTGAGCGTGTTGGGTTCGCGGTGGAGGCGCAGCCCCTCGTAGAAACGATCCTTGTAGATCACGATCAGGTCATACTTGCGCATCGGCAGTCCCTCGAACAGGAAACTGCGCCTGTTGCTGCCGGTGACCTTGCCTTTGTACACAAAACGGGGCTCATCCGCGGGAAGCGCCAGAACCTGCTCAATCGGGAGCCCCGGCGAGGCGATGGAGCCCTGGATGCCGCCCGTGGCGGAAGGGTCGGATTTTGTATAAAGGAAGCCGCGCCCGGGATCAATGGTGCCGTCGTCCCTGATGATACGAACACCCACTCCGACCGATTCCCGGGTCTCAGCCGTGGCTGTGCCGACCACAAGGAGGATGATGCCCAGGAGTGCGAGTGGCTTCATAATGTGTCCTTGGTTGCCTCGCGGTGGCCATCATCCTTGAGCTCATCTTCCGACATCTGTATCCAGCGATCGAATCGCTCAGCCTGGGGATGGAACTGGAGGCGCTTGCGGGCTTCGACGCAGAAGGCCTTGAGCGAGGCGGTCGGTTCCTCCATGTCGATCAGGCAGTCGAGCAGGGTCTCCAAGGCGTCCCCCATGTAGCTCGACGCCTCCAGGGCGTCGCAGTAGCCTTCCAGCAGTCGGCGGGCGCGGCGAGGCTGGCCTACCGATCGGTAGAGCTTCGCTTCCAGTAGCATCAGATCTCCCGATATCTTACTCAGCGGGAATTGGCGTTCCCAGTTGCGCAATACATCATGCATTTCGGCATAGGCGCCCTGATCGAGAAAGGTCCGCGCTGTCTCGGAAGCCGCCGCTTCGAGTACGGCCTGGGTCTTCCAATCCTTCGAGCGTCCCCGCGACTGTGACCGGCGGTAGCTGCTCTGTACATCATCATAGTGCCGGGTCGCATCGTTCAGGTTCCCATCGAGAAACTCAACGTCGCCAAGGCGGATCTTGGCCCACTGGCGTGTCTCACCGGCACCACCGGAGAGTCTCATGAGAATCTTGCGGGCGCCGACCAGGTCATCCATGTAATACATGAGGATTTCGGCTTTCCTGATCTGCAGCATGCTCCCGTCGGCTGCTCCAAATCGATCGGCCCAGTCGATGGCGGCCTTGGGGTCGACGACCGGGGCCACCGTGAGAAAATGGTCCTGTAGAGTCGTGAGGTGGTCGCGGGGCGCAGAGCGTTTGAGCGCATCCCAATGTTTGGAAAACAGTGTGGCCAGCAATACCTTGCCTTCTCCGAACGCGAGCGTGCGTCCCAGGTTGTTCCACATGCTCTTGTCCCAGTCGTGCGTCGGGTCCATGCCTTCCGGCGTTGCGCGGACGATGGCGAGACAGGCAGCACGAAAGGCTTCACGTGCCGTGGAGTCATCCAGCGAAGTTTCTGCATCGCTGTAGGCGTAGAAGGGGCGCACGGCTCGGGTCTTCTGCTTGCCCATGGCGGTGGTTAGGGCAATGGTGTGTTCGCGGACGCCCCTGAAGAGCCATGGAATGCCGGATGCGCTGATCTCACGCTTGCCGGGCATTGTCCAGGTGTACGTGGTGTCCGCCGGGTTGCCCTTCGTCACGGCACCGACCCGGTAGTAAATGAGCGGCTTCTCGCCCTCGAACCAGTAGGTGTGCACCGGTTGCATGCGTATGACCGGCACGGGCGCGCCGTCGCGTGAGCCGACGCTCGCGAGAAGGGATCGTCCTGAACGAACAATCTCTTCATCGGCCACCACGCGGCTGGCCCACTTGGCGGTGCCAGGAAACTTCTCATACTTGGGGCGTGGGCCGCCTAAATCCTCCATCGTGCTTCCCGGTGGCGCCCACGTCATCCATATGGCCCCTTTGTCCTCGATGAATGGACCCGGAATGCGGCAGGCGGAAAGGATGTCGAGCCGGTGCAGCCCTTCAGACAGGGTCCGGTATTGGCCGACGCCGCCCCACTTGTCGATCCGCTTGGAGAGCGAGATCGTCTTGCCGTTGATGCTAACCTTGGACTGCCCGGAAATGGTCATCGGCGCCAGCCATGTCCGGCCGGGCTTCTTCAGCTCCAGGTAAGAGAGCAGGTAGAACGCACAGGGGTCCGGGCGGCCCGTTGGGTCTCCTCCGATACAGAGCGCAGCCATGGGGTGACCCGGGTTCTGTCGGAAGTGTACGCGTGGACTGACCGATCCGAATCCGGCCAGGCGCGAGGCGGCCCCCATGTCGCCGCGATCGGGATTGGCGCATAGGATCGAGCTCGGGGTCAGCCCGGTTTCGGGTTTCCACACCTTCAGGCTGCGCCCTGGCACCACGTAGATATCGACCGTGGTCCCTGCGGTGGGGGCCTCAACGACAGTGGCCAGGCCGGAGCCCTGATTGTGCCAGAGGGCATAGCTCTTCAGTGGGGACCCATCCTCCGCGAACGCGCGTGTTACAGGATAGGGTTCTGGGAGGATGCCGCCATCCGGAATGACGACGAAATAGCCCGCACTCTCATGCGTCGGAGCGGTGGAGAGGTGGTACGTAAAGCGCAGGGGGGCTTCGCCGACCTTCCAGTCGGCTGCGACCGGGAGCGCCAAGCCAGAAATCAGTGCCAGCAACAGAAAACGGCTATTCACCTTTCGCTTTCTGCTTCTGCTTCGCGACGGGCCGTGCGAGCACTCTCTTTGCCGATACTCTGCCGCGCGTTTCCCTGAGCTTCGTGATCAGCACGGGCGGCTGTGGCGGCTTCTTGGCTTCGGTTCGCGATAGCGGGGTTACGGGACAGCAGCAACACGCATCCATCGTATCTGCCGATGAAGCGGTACGCGGTGGCGCAGGCGGCTTCTTGCGGTTGACCGGAGGCGGAACAAAGCCCTGTTCGTCGGATCCATCGCCAGCGCCCAAGACGGTTCCCGAGCACAGTGTGGCGGCCAGAATAGGCACCAAACCTCTGCTAAGCTTCTTTTTCATACGCGACCTCCATCTGCATACTACCACCCGCTCGGATAGGAGTTCAAGACCTCATCCCGGGTCCATCGCCGATACAGAACGTGACTGTTAGGAGGATGGTAGGGGAGCGCATCCGAATAGCCCGGCACGACGACCTGCACCACGGGGAATCCGATCTCCGGATCGGTGAAATCAACCACGAAGCAGTCGAGACCGAGCTTGGCATAGATGGCGAGGGCCTGCTCAATGTCGTCCAGGCAGTCGTCTGACGGGGTGCCCGGGTCAAATGGAACCCGCTCACCGTCTTCGAGGAAGGCGGCATGCGTGAACGGTACAAACCCGAACATGAAAGCGGAGAGGAGGTTGTCTTCGTCATCTCCCGTACATTTCAGGTTGCGGAAATCATGCTTCAAGACGCGCTCCTGGTCGGCAGGCCGGGCTTCGATGAACTCGTCCAGCCGCCGCCCCTGCACGTACTCGGTGAAGACGCGTGTCAGGGCCAGCTCGCGGTTGAAGGCCGCACCGACCTTGAAGAAGTGATGAAACTGGAACGCCTCGGGAATGTTTGGGTCGCGGAAGTAGGCCCCGATACAGGGCAGCTCTCCTCCGAACGAGAGATCCTTGATCGTGACCTCAATGCCCTTCTCCTCCACAAAAGCCAGTAGCTCCTGAATCATCGGACTTGGAATCGATGCGGGGTCGATCGTGGGCACCACCATCCTGTTCTTGAGGATGGTGATGTGCGTACGGCGCTCGAAGATCTCGGTCATCGCGTGAACCAGGGCCTCCTCCAAACGGTTCCCGGACGCCAGTCCGTTGGGTCCGCTGATCAGGCGGATATACTCAATGGGCAGTGAAACGGTCTTCTTGCTCAGCAGCGAGAAGCCGTCGACCCAGTGTCGCGCACAGTCGAGCGCCTTGATGCACTCCAGCAGCGCCGGTGTGAGGCTGGATACATGTGGCAGCATCGCTTCAATCGGTAACGCGTCTGCAATCTCGTCCTGGTATCCAACCCTGTAGCCTGGCAGCGACGTTACCGCGCGCGCCGCCATCCATTCAGCACTCTCAGCCAGCGCACCGGCCCGGCTCCACATCTTGGAGGTCCCTTTGCCCATCGCCCGGAACTCAAGCTCATCAATAAACAGGGCCGACCAATGCAGGTGCTCCGCCACCTCTTCTTCGATGAATCGGTAGTCATATCTGGCGCGCAGGATCGGCTCCAGGCGAGCAACCGTATGCTCCGGTGTCTCGCAACGCCCCCCCGCTATTCGTTTACAGCTTTGTAGTTTCATCCTGTTCTCAACCCCGGTGGTGGCACGCCCTCACCCGGCGAAAGCCACCCATCAATATCGGTTGCAGCTTGAATCCCCTCTGCGATGCATTGGGCGACGGTGGCGCCGCCATTCAGCATGCCGCCGGCGGTGAAGACGTTGTCGGCGGATGTGTCGGGGAGGTCGTCGGCCACTCCGAGTTCCATCGCTTCAATGACGAGGGATACGGGCATAATCCTCTCGCCTCCGGTCATGGCACGTCCTGCGGACGGCGGCAGGACATGTGCGACGCGCAGACCTGTCACACGGCCCCGCGCGCTCGTCTCGTACCCCAACGGCTGTGTGAGCGGAAGGTAGTGTACCCCTTCGCTCTTGAACCAGTCCTCGCTCCGATGCCAGTGCATTTCCGAGCGCGGCCCTCCATAGACAATGTAGACGTTGCGTGCCCCCAGCCTCTGCGCGGCGACGGCGGCGTCCATGGCACAGTCGTCGCCGGCGAGTACCACGACTTCGTCGGGAACAGTGGTGCGTGATCCGGCTTTGGTCTCACGAAGAAAATCGATACCGCTCATCACGTTCTCTGCCGCCCCCAGTGAAGACTCCTGCCATAAGCCAACGGCGACGAGGACGGCATCGTAACGGCTGCATAGCGACTCGAGTTCAATATCCTGCCCGAGCGCTTCTCCCAGGCGCAGGGTCAGGCGGCCGACCGACAGGGCCGGCGCGAGCACGGCATCGATCTCCGGTTGGATGTTGGGCAGGCGGCGCGATGGAATCAGGATGTGAGGCGTTCCACCCAAGGCGCTTTCCCGCTCGATGATCGTAACGCGGTGTCCCTGTTCGAGGAGCCTGACCGCGCACGCGATCCCCGTGGGGCCGCCGCCCACGATCCCAATGTGTTGTCCAGACTCCCTGTCCGGCAGGACTACGCCCGGCAGACCGGTGTCACGCGCCAGCCATGCTACGGTGTACTGAATGTCCAGGATAGGCGTGGGATCCTGCCCCAACGCACGTTCGACGCGGGCGCCTTCGTTGAAGATCCACGGGGGAGTCAGATGCGAGCACAGCTCGGGCAGCGGGTTGGTCTGTCTCAGGATCTCGTAGCTGCGGGCACTGTCGCCATCCGCGAATGCCTTGACGAAGCCCGATACATCGGTGTGGTCTGGGTAGGCCGCACTGTAGCACGCTAAGGCGGACGCATGACAGCGACGCGCCTGGTCGACCAGACGATCGGGATCGTATGTTTCCGAGGGGCTACTCATTCGCCACCTTCTTCCCTACAGGCGCCATGTAGATCGCGAACTCCTCCTTTCCGTCCACCCCGATGAGCGCGTCCATCTTGACCTGGTTGTAGGCGAGCATGGCGCATACGCCGGCACCGATCGACTCGGCGGCGAGGTAGAGGTTCTGGCAAACGTGGCCCGCTTCAATGGCAATCATGCGGTGCGCAATGGGACCGTAGCGCCACTCGGTACGGTAGGGGACGGCGGTCCAGACAAAGACGACGGCCGCCTGCGGTGGGGCGGTCTGTCCGTAACATGCCGCCTTGATCCTGGGTGCCAGTGCGGCATCCTCACGAATCTGGATCAGTGCATGCTCGTGCGGCAGGTAGCGGTAGATCCCCGGCACCAGGCCCTCCACGCGATTGAGAAGGAGATAGGTCTCGAACGGATGTCGCGCTCCGCCGGATGGCACCGTGCGGTACTGGTTGACAATGCGGCCTTCCGCATCGCGGTCGACCTTGGCGACCCCCTGCGTACACCACAGCAGGAAGCTCAGCTCCGCCCGTGTGAGGGGCTCGGCCGCATAGGCACGCACGCTGCGTCGCCGCACAATGGCATCTTTCAACGGCATCGTGCCAAGGTCGAGCGTTTCCGGGTGGGGGAGGGCCATGCGTTTGGCATGGGTCGGCACCGGTTGCGCTGCCGGGGGAGCGGGTAGGCCCTTGCGCTGATCGGTCTCGGTACGCCAGTCCCCCATATACCCTTTCAGGAAGACGCGCAACTGTTCCCGTGGCAGCTCTGCGAGTGGCTGGACCTCGGTGGCATGGGCGCACAGCGGAAGGAACAGCAGGACGAAGAGGACGCTGGTGTTGTAATTCAGAAGTCCGCGTAGTACATGGTTGTCATTCCGAGCGAAGTCGAGGAATCTCCAAGTCATTGGGTGCCACGGAGATCCCTTGGCAAGCTCGGGATGACATCGTGGATCGATCTCTCTTTCGGATCTGGCCGTCACAGGCTAAAGCGCCTCGTTGAGCTTCTTGTAGTAATCGGCGACGAGGTTGCGGTAGCGCGGTGGCGCATCGTCGGGGCCAGCCGCCAGAACATCGTCGAGGAGTGCGGATGAGCGCCCACCGGTGAGTGTTGCGGAGGGGCCGGCCTGGAGCTGGGTCCGCGCGCGCTTGAGCGCCACAACCGCCTGCTTGCGGTGCTCTTTGATCTGCTCGATCGACCGCCCTGCGGCAACCGCATCGGCCGCCTGCCGCAGGTGATGGGCGGCGGTCTTGAAGGAATCGGCCCGAATGTTCTTGAGCGATGCCTTGGTGTACATGGCATCGGCCTGCTTCGCCATCAGGGCTTCCATTCCGTCGAGCGAACCCTCCTCGGTGGAGTCCATGCGCCGTGTGCCGCCACCCATGCCGATATCGTCGGCTTTGCCGGAGGCCTGCTTGCCGCCGCCGGTGGCTGCGGTGGTGGCTTCACCGTCCAAATCAACCTGTCCGTCCTGGGTGGGATCCTGTGTGCGACGAGCCTCGATATTCGAATCGCCTTCGCCGATCGTGCCGGACCCGGACGCGTTCTCTCCCACGGCCATGCCCTCGCGGCCCACGTTGGATCGGCCATCCTGTTCCTTATGGTCAGGAGTCATGTTGCCCGACTTACCCTTGGCCGAGAAGCCGGTAAGGTCGCCCTCCTTCACTTCCCATCCGATCCCGGGATCGTCACCGACGGCGTGGTTCGACGCGCCGTCAACAGCTTCCTCGGCACCCTCCTCGGCCTCTTCGAGTAGATCGCCAATCAGGTCCTCGGCTTGGGCGGCCAGCGCACCCAGGGCGATGCCTTCTTCCGGCATCTCTTCCCGGTCCATCGCCTCGGTGGTGATGACGTCGTCTTCTTTCTCGTCCTGCAACCATTCCTCGAGCTTTTCAAAGCGCTCCTCGGCCTCCTCCATCCTCTCGAGCAGGTTCTGACGGTCACGCTTGGCGTAAGCCTTCTCGGTAGGATTCTCAACGTCAATGCCGGCGGCCTCCTGCTCTTCTTCGTCCATGATCTCGTGCTCTTCAAAGATGCTGAAGACATCCTCGACCAGCTCGTTGGCGATGCTTAGCTCTGCGAAGATATGCAGGTCGCGCGGAATCTCCAGGAGGGCTTGCTTCGTGTTCTTAAGGATCTCCTGGTATTCCTCCTCCATCATATCGATCATCTCTTCATTCGACGCGTCGCCCTGCTCTTTTACCATATCCATGGCCTGAATGGCTTTCTCGTGAATCGCGCGGATCTTTTCGAGCTTCTCACCCGCAAACTGCAGCACATCGAGCATCTGCTCCTCGCGTTCGCCCTGCTCGGATGCCTTGATCGCGTTTAGATGGTTCTGCAGGGCTTCCAGCTTGGTCAGAGCTTGCTTCTCGTCGGGAAGCGCGGCGGTGGGCTGGTTGTTGTCGAGGTCTTCGGCGGCCAGCAGCATGTCCTCGCGAATGCCGGCGTCATCGCAGCGGGTCGCGAGCTCGATGAGAATGGAGGCGAAGGCCTGGTCGTTGGCCGCAACAGACGCGGACTCCTGTTTGCAGGCATTGCCGAAGTCCGTGAGATCCTCGGCCAGGTCGTCCTGCATGTCAACCACACTGGATCCGACCTCGGTTCTGGTCTTGGCATACTTCTGCGTATTCTGGATGACCAGCGTCTCTCTGCGGATGAGGGCGTCCAGCATGTTGGAGAGCGCGCTGACGCGTTGTTCCACGCGGGTCCGTACGGCACCCGCCTGCGCGTAGGTGAGTTGCCTGAGAATCTTCTCCTCCATGTTGATGGCATCGTTGCAGAGCGTGGCCTTATTGTCATTCACGGGCAGGCGCGCGAGGATCTCGATGACCTCCCGCATTTCGTTCAGGTAGAGCGCTTTCGTGGCGGGCGTGAGACTGCCCAGCGGCTCGCCCGGCGCGGCCAGCAGGTCGCGCGTTACCATGCGGATCTGGCGCTGCTGTTCGGCCGCCCCATTCCACTGCTGCGCGGTGGTGGCCATGAGCGTGGCCTGGCAGGCGCGGGTGCGGGCAATGTTGTCGCGCTGCATGTCGATCAGACGCCCGAGCGTGGAGGCGACTTCTTCGTCGAGCTTCCTCTGCTCTTTGGCGGCATCCGCCAGCGATGCCGCATTGAAGAGGATGGTGTCGGAACGGACGGTGTGGGGCTCGCCGGGCCGCGTGTCGCGCGCGACGAGGCGGAATGCGATGGTGCGTCCCTCCTGCTCGTCAATGGCCTCACTCCAGAGCGTGACGAACGACTTCGCCCTGCCGGGGGTCCACGCTCCAACCTTCTCGCCTGCCTCGCTGCGCTTTGAGCCGGGCTGTACTCGTTCGAGCCACAGGTCGACCAGGCCGTAGTCATCATCCACGGCAAAATCGATAGTAGGCTTGGTGCCCTGCGGCAACGTGGGGCGGCCGGTTGGGGCAATGATCGTGATGACCGGCGCGTTGTCTGGAATAATGGTGAAGCCCACCTCCGTATCGATGCTCTCGCCATACGTGTCGGTCGCGCTGATCGATAGGCTGGTGCCCTGATGAATGGTGAGTTCCGCTGCTCGTCTGTTTTGCGCGTCGGCTGACAGGGGTTGCAGTGGAATGGGGGTGTCCTGTTGGAGCTGGGCGGATGCGGAAGCGAGTGCTCCGTTACAGGTCAATGTCAGGGCTACGCGCGAGCCTTCGGGGATCGCGATCGTATCGGCCAGGCCGTCGAACGTCGCCGGTGCGATGCCGGTGTAGGGGGGCGGGGTGACGGTCAGTTCAACCGCAGTGCAGGCCAGCGGGGGGCGCGGCGTAATCTCGAACCACTCGGGAAAAGGTGCGTCTCCGGCACGGAACCGGTAGCGCACGGCCGTGGTCAGCAGCGGAATGCGATGCGAAAAGCGTTCCTCGGGGTCGCCTTTGATGGTCCCGAGCGTGTGGGTCGAGGCGTCGCCGTCGGCGGGTCTGATATCCAGCAGTACGCGGTGGCCTTTATGCCCCGCCACCGTGCAGGCGAGTACCAGCGGCTTGCCCTGTAGTGCTGTGTCGTTGCCCGGTGTTACGGTCAGGAGCTGGGTGAGACTGACCGGCGGGGTGTCGGCGAACGGGTTGGTCACCCGCCACATCGCGGTGGCCCAGGCGCGTCCGGTCAGGGCGGTAGGCAGCAGGATGACCGCCAGCGCCACAGAGAAACCCGCGAAGGCCCAGCGGTGGAGTTTCCTGTTCTTCATGCGCTTCACACTGACCGTGTTCCATCCCCTGACGTCACGCTTGAGATACGCGTTCTTGAAGGGATCGTTTCCGGGCGTGGCTGCAAACTGGAGATAGTTGATCAGGTGGTTGTCGAGCTCCGGGAACGCGTGCTCCACGGATGCCGCAACAGCCTGCGGATTGAGCGGGTGGCGCACGGTGCGCAGCAGCCACCAGATCGTAGTCCCCACCACGCCGAGCAGGAGCAGGAAGACGGTGAAGCGCGCCGGTCGACCGAACTGGAGCAGGAGATCTGACAAGACAAACACGAACAGCCCGCCCAGCATCACGGCGGTCCCGATCATCAGCCGCACCTGCGCCTGCCAGCGCCGCACCGTCCGGCCAATGCGTCCCAGTTCCTTGTTGAGTTCTGCCTGCGTCATCCTTGTTCTTCCTGCCTGGATCACACCACCACCGGGGTTGCCCCGGTGGTGGCCGAGAGCCATCGCCCGCTACGGAAGCTTATACACCTTCACATTATTAATCGATACGCCCTGCGCCGTCCATATATAGACCGAGAAGAAGCGGACCTGCCGGAGATGTTTCTTGGCGGCCGAGGAGAGCTTCTGCATGGGGAAGTCGAGCGAGATCTTCTTCCATGAACCCGGGAACCCGGTCTCGGCTTTGCTCTTGTAGACCATGCGTGTCTCGCCAGGGCAGGGGGTGTCGTGTGGGCGTACGCCGGGCTTCCAGCGATAGCCGGCGAAGTAGACGCGCGTGGGCCCATACTTGTTCTTCGTGTTGGCCTTCAAATCCATTGTGCAGCGGTAGCGGGCATTGGGGTCGAACTTGATGAGCTGGGTCTCCACCTTGTTCTCGCCGCCCTGCTTAGGCGTAAT
>JAOZSS010000138.1 GCA_029939545.1 Kiritimatiellia bacterium
AAATGGGGGGCGCTTAGTCGCATGAGTGAGAGCGGAAGACCGGTTACACCCTCTGTCCGGCGGGTGCCGCATCGCTGTGTCTCGTTATCTCGCTGTGCTCGCGTGATATGGACTCGACACCACCGCCTCTTTGGAGTAACCATGTCGTCCTGTTTTCTTTTTACAACCCGCAGGCGACTGCGATGGGAAGGGGCCTACGCTGTGAGTGAAATCAAGAAGTTGCTGCCGCTTCAGGAACTGGACTGCCAACTGCGTACTATGAGACGGGAACTCGAGGATATCCCGGCGCGCAAAGAGGAGGAACAGTCCCGATTACAGGAGCATAAGGCCAATTTGGCCGAAGCCGAAGCCGCCATGAAACTCGAACAGGCCAAGATCAAGGAGCTCGATCTTGAAGTGCAGTCCTGCAAGGATCAGATCGCTAAGTACCGCCAGCAGCAGATGGTCTTGAAGTCCAACAAGGAGTTCAAGGCTATGGAGTCGGAGATCGCGAATGTCCAGGTGAAGATCCGTGGGCACGAGGATCAGGAACTCGTCCTAATGGAGGATGTTGAGAACGCGCGCGTGAACGTGACTGAGCGCTGCAAGGAGTTGGCTGCCGAGGAAGAGGCCGTCAACTTAGATGTCGCCGAGCTGGACAAGCGGGTTGCTGGCATTGAAGTAGAGATCACGACGATGGAGGCCAAGCGCGGTGAGGTGGTGGCAGAGGTGCCCGAGGAGGTGCTCTCCCGTTACGAACGTATTTTTTCCCGCAGGGATCGCGCTCTCGTGCCGGTTGAAGGTGGGATTTGCGGTGGTTGCCACATGAAGCTTCCTCCCTCCGTGAGCCAGAACATTCTCAAGCAGGAAAACATGGTCTCTTGCGACCACTGCGGCCGTCTGCTATACATTGCATAGCGGTTCAAGGTTCTGGGTTCAAGGTTCCAGGCGATGGAGTTGGGGCCTCCGACTTGAGCTATTGTTGTTTTAAAGTATTTTGACGATCGGGGGACTTTCGGTCGCTGGTTTGCGCCTCGCTCTCGAGGCAGGGACTACGGGCTGGGCAAGCCAGGCGGGCATGCCACGCCGTAGTCGCCGCCCGGAGGGCGGGGCGTAGGCGGGAGGAAAGTCCGGACACCATAGGGTAGGATGCCTCGTGAAAACGGGGGACGTCACGTCTGGTCCTCCGTAGCCCGTAGGGCGAAGGGGGATGAAGCGCGACGGACGGCCAGTGCCACAGAAAATATACCGCCTGAGATCGTGGAGACTTGGAGGGCCTGCCCTCCGTAGCCTTGGCGAAGGAGGGTAAGGGTGAAAAGGTGGTGTAAGAGACCACCGGGTCGAGCGTAAGTGAGATCGCACGGTAAACCCCATCCGGTGCAAGATCAAATAGGGAACGAGAGACGTCCCGTCTCGTTTTCCGGACGTTCGCGTCCGGGATGAGAGTTTCGGGTTGATCGCATAGATAAATGACCGAGTCCCCGGAGGCGCTTGCGCTTTCGGGGCCAACAGAATCCGGCTTATGACTCCCGATCGTCGTTATGCTTCACTTCTCCGCCGCTTGGCGGCGGCCTTGCCGCTCGTGGCCTGTGCCCTGGGCGGCTGGGTGGTCTATCATACACAGACACTGCCGCTTCCGGCCATTCACGCCATGGCTTCCCCTTCCGTCGCGCCCGTGTCTCCGTCGGTTGTTCTGCCAGAGTCGCTCGACTGGTCTGTCTTTCAGAATGAGCAGGCACCAACGCCGGTCGCCCGTGGGGCATTGTCGCGTCGGTTCCGCCTTGCCGGAACGTTCTTCGCCTACGGCAGCGAGGCGGGCGACACGCGTAGGGCGGTTCTTCACGATCTACAGTCGTCCGTTCAGATGATTATCGGTGAAGGGGAATCGATGGGTGACGTCGAGGTCGTCCACATCGCAAGTGATCGAGTGATTCTGCGGCGCGGACTGGAAGAAGCCGAGCTCTGGCTCGGATTCTCCCGGTCAGATTCGGAGCGGTCCACCGGGGACCCGATGGCCGAGGAGACAGGAAAGAGCGGAGACGCGAGTGCGTTTGGTGGTCGGAAGACGGGCGAACATAGCTGGGTGTTCAGTCGCGATGCGTTGCAGGAATACTACCAGGAAGTACTGGACGATCCCGAACGGCTGGTGCGTATCTTCGACTCGATGAAGGCGGTGCGTGGGTCGGACCGCCGGATTTCCGGATACCGGCTGGATATCCTCGGTGAGGGCGACTTCTATCGCGCCGCCGGCATGCAGCAGGGCGACGTTGTTCGCAAGGTCAACGGTATGAAAATGACGAGTCGGCGGCGGGCCGAGTTCTTCATCGGTGAGTTTGCACGTAACCGCGCCAACGTTTTCGAGATGGAGGTCGAACGCAACGGCCAAACGTTGAATCTGACGTACCAGATTCGCTAGGAATTATACAGATTCCCACTCGGATATGCCCCCACCACCCGCAGCTTGGACGCAGCTTTCCGGGCGGCGCTGAGCGCGCGCTTGACGTTGGCCTTGCCGGGATGCCCCTGGATGTCTACGAGGAAGATATACTGTTGCGGGCAGCCTCGCATCGGTCGCGATAACAGCCGCGAGAGGTTGACACCCTCCTTGCGGAAGCACTCCAGGAACGTGCAGAGGCTACCCGGCTCATTCAGAAGTTGAACCGCCAGGGTCATCTTGTTCGCGCGCGGCTGGATCTTCTCCTTGCCGCCGATGGCGAGGAAAACCGTGATGTTGGGTTCATCTGTTGCGATGGGGTACTCGATCACGTCGAGGTTCCATACTTTCGCCAGCTCACGGTTTCCGAGCGCGGCCGCGTGCGGCTGCTGCCAGGCGCGCTGGGCGGCCATGGCGGTGCTCGGTACGGTCTCTTTATCGACACGCGGCAGATGCTTTTTGAGCCACGAGGTGCAATGGTCGAGCGGAACGAAATGGGAATAGAGCGTCTTGATCCGTTCGTCCTTGCGTCCGAGGAGCGCGAGGCGGACGTTGAGAGAGATCTCTTCAAGCACGTGCACCCGGGGGCGGTTGGCCAGGAGAATATCCACCATCTCGTAGATCGCGCCCCCTGACGAGTTCTCAATGGGGACGATGCCACGACGTGTCGAATCCTTGGCCACATAGGTGCAGACGTCATGGATGGAGGGCAGGGGAACGAAGGTGTTCTTTGCGCCGAACTGTTTGCGTGCAACCAGTTCCGAGTAGGTCCCCGGTGGGCCCAGGTAGGCGACATCCTTGCGCGGCATGATTGTTCTCCGATTCTGCGTCAACTTCTGCTATACAACGCAGACCGTATCCAAAGGGAAGCGGCAGGGGAAGGAGGATTTTGCGCGGGGCGCAAAATCCGGAGGTCGGAGGTCGGAGGTCGGAGGACGGAAGACGGAGGTCGGAGGACAGGGGACAGGGGACAGAAAGATGTGCATGCTCTGTCCATGCGGGAGAGCATCAAAGGTGGATATATCATTCTTCCTCGCTTGGTCATGATGGCATCTCGGGCGCTCTGACCCCTGTCTCCTGACTCCTGTGACTTGGATTGAGCGAGTGAGAAAGCAATAGAAGGGTGCATGGATGTCGGACGCCTATGTCAGTGCGGCGAAGCAGCGTGCGCTGGCGACGCAGATGGAGAAGCTGGGGGTTGAGAATGCGGATCTCACCGAACGCTTCATTCTCGGCAGCGGCAGCGGCGGTCAGAAGGTCAACAAAACCGCCTCCTGCGTCTATCTCAAGCACGCGCCCTCCGGCATTGAGCTTAAGTGTCAGTGCTCGCGCTCGCGCGAGATGAACCGTTTTCTTGCGCGGCGCGAGCTCTGTGATCGCCTGACAGACCAGATTGAAGGCGAGAAGAGCCGGCGTCGGCAGGCGATGGAGAAGATTCGGCGCCAGAAGCGCCGACGCAGCCGGCGGCAGAAGGCAAAGATGGTGGAGTTGAAGCGACAGCGTGGTGCGCAGAAGCGGCTGCGAGGACAGATCGGTAACAATGGCGAGTGAGAAATACTCCGTAGATCTGGTGCGCAAGCTCGCGCGGGAGGTGGAGACCTCCGGGCGCGAGGTGTCGTTGATTCCTTCCCGCTATGAGAAGGGCGACGTCCTGCGGCTGCCCCTCAAAGGCATCTGGCCCGTTGGGTGCATGACTGCCGAATTCGAGATCGAAACGTTCATCGGCGGCGGCTTCGCGGGCCAGGTCTATCGCTGCAAGCTCGTGGTATTGGAGCACGAGCACGGCGCCCGGATTGAAGGACTCGAGGTTGGGGCTGTCTACGGCGTGAAGATCCTCATCCCGCCTTCGCGCTTCTCTAAACGTTTCCGTAACTTCGTTTACTGGCTTGCGTTCCAGGGGCCGTTTACGGCCCAGGTGATCGAGTCGGCCTGTCGCGCCGGTGTCCTGTGGCAGAAAGTCATCCGGCACGCCGCAGCGCTGGAGTTCGGCCGTTCGGACTGCGTGGCTGACGTCTACGCCCATTTCTTCGACCCCGGCCAGCAGGCTTACGGCGAGGTGCGTGAGTGGGTTGAAGGCCGCATGTGGCGGCTTGAGGCCGATACGCGGCTGGGTGAGCGCCGCCAATGGAAGACGGTCGATCCGTCGACATCCGGCAGCCCCGAGTACACCGCCAAGCGACAGTTCATGTCGCGTTTCGTGCAGATGCTGCACCGCATGGGCGGTGGTGAGCTGGCACGGCAGTACGAATGGGGAACGCTCAAGAGTCAGCCGAACCTCCTAAAGCGCTTCGGGCACGATGACGATCCGGCGGCGGGACTGTGCGCCTTTGACTTCCGCGCCGGCCTTGCACTGCTGCCTTGGCTGCCCATGAGTCCGGCCGATTTCCGCCTGATTCTGAGAGGGCTGTTGCGCGGTGCGTTAGTGCAGTTTGACCGTGGCGACATGAAGCAGTTCCGGGCCTACGTGGACGCGCACAAGGAGCACTTTGCGGGCATGGAGGGTATGGTGCGCGCGTTGGAGATGCATGAGCTCGCGTACCGTGCGTCGATGCCCGACATCACACACCAGGGTTGGCGTCTGTTTGCCGACGCGGACCTTCGTTCGGATGTGCGCGAGGGGCTGGTAACGGGCTATCGCTGCGCCGGGCTGGTCGATGAAGCTTACGCGCAACGGCTGTTGGAGGGCGGTCGACGGTTTGCGGGCTTCTACCTGTTGGGTGCCATCCCCGTGCTGGGGCGGTTCCTCAGACGGTGTCAGGGGAATGCCGCGTATCGCCGCCACTTGCGCCGGTTCTGGAAGAAGCCGAAATACCGCCGCGCATCCTGGGGGGCGAGTCTGCGTCACCATCTTATAGGCTGGCTGCGCTGTGGCCGTGTTGGTGATGCGCGGGCGGAATGGCTCGTTGCTCATCCTGTAGGGTTCTGGGTGCAGGCCTTCACATTGCGGGTCTTACCCGCAGGGCTCCATCGTGCCGTTGCCGAACCCCGGATCGTGTGGGGTCGGATCAGCGGGGCCTGGCGGTTCATGCGCTCGTTCTTCATGGATGCGGCATTCCGTGAGCAGTGGCTCGGCGACCAGGTGGAAGCGGGATTCAAGGATGGCATGCTGAGCGAGGCCGAGCGCGACCGGATCATGGGGCACGTCAGGGATCCTTTCATTGTTAAGTATCTTCGTTCACTCGGCGTCCATTTCGCCACATTGCCTGTTACGCAGATCGTCTCCGTGATCGTCGCCACAACGGTATTGATCTACAAGCTCATGCAGGGCGAGGATGCCGGCGTGGCATGGCTATACTTTGGCGGCATCTTGGTGGCGTTCCAGGTGATCCCCATATCGCCCGGCTCTATCTGTCGCGGCGTCTATGTCGTGGCGCTGATGATTCGTGAGCGCAACTATCGAGATTACCTGGTGGCCGCGCCGCTCTCCTTCGTGAAGTACCTCGGCTATCTCGCATTTCCCTTCCAGATGATCACGACCTATCCGGAGCTGGCCCGCTTCATGGGGAGCCGCTGGGCGATGGACGCGGTGCGGATTGTGCCGGTGTTCGGCGAGCACGGGGCGTTGTTGGAGCATGCCATCTTCGATCTGTTCTTCAATGTGCCACGGGTCGTGGGGGCGTGGTGCGGACGTCATGCCCGGCTTGTCTTGAATCTCTGGATGCTCACCGGCGTGGCGGTTTTCGATCTGGTGACGCGCACCTGCACAATGGATATCAAAGGCACAACCAACCTGCTGATCGCGGTGGTTGCGCTGTGCATCCTGCCGCGCGTGCTGTTCTATCCGGTGCTGAAGAGGGATTGAACCACGGAGGCACGAAGGCACGGAGGAGAGGCTAACGAGAAGATGTTGCGGAAATCGCTCAGCTCGGAATACCGATCTAAGCGATTTCCGCAACGTTGCTCCAAGGGAGAAAGATGAGTACACAGAGAGCCCGTTGCTCTGAGCACTCCTCCCTCTCCCTGATGACAATGTCGTGAGAATCGGGGTGCGGGGGTATTCCCCCGTGCCCGATTCTCGCGACACTCTTCTTCTCTTTATTCTTCCTCCGTGCCTCTGTGCCTCCGTGGTTCAATTCTCTCTGTACAG